>JAQGMT010000207.1 GCA_028292185.1 Ramlibacter sp.
GGCGACTATGTGGTCGGCCAGACGATCGCCGTGGACGGCGGCGTCACGCTGGCGCGCGGCTAAGGCTTCAGGCCCGCGAGCGAATAATTCTGCGGCCCCCGGCTGGCGATCTTGATCGCGCCGACCCGGTTGCCCAGTTCGGCGCAGCGCGCCAGCGGCCAGCCTTGTTCGAGCCCGAACAACATTGCGCCGCGCCAGGCATCCCCGCAGCCGGTCGGATCGACCACGGCATCGGGCTTGGCCGGCGGCACGATGGTTTTCTCGCCGCCCACCCACACCTCACAACCTTGCGCGCCCAGCGTGACCACGAGGCCTTCCACGCGGCGTGAAATTTCGGCTGGGCTCCAACCGGTGCGCTCGCAGAGCATCTTGCCCTCGTAGTCGTTCACCGTCACCCACGATGCTTTTTCGATGAAGGCGGCGAGCTCCTTGCCGTCGAACATCGGCAGCCCCTGGCCGGGGTCGAACACGAAAGGAATCCCGGCCGCGTGAAACTGCAGCGCATGCTGCAGCATGGCATCGCGGCCGTCGGGCGAGATGATGCCCAGCTTTGCATCGCCGCCCGGCTGGACCTGCGTGATATGCGCCTGCATCATCGCGCCGGGATGAAAGGCCGTGATCTGGTTGTTGTCCCGATCGGTCATGATCATGGCCTGCGCGGTATAGGTGTCGGAGACCTGCCGCACCCAACGCGTATCGATACCCAGCGAGCGCAGCCTCGCGATGTAGTCCGCGCCATCGCTGCCCACGGTGGCCATCGGCAGCGGATGTCCGCCCAGCAGCTTCAGGCAATACGCGATGTTCCCGGCGCAGCCGCCGAAGTCACGCCGCAACGCGGGCACCAGAAAAGAAACGTTGAGGATGTGCAACTGGTCGGGCAGGATCTGCTCGGCGAAGCGCCCCTCGAACGTCATGATGGTGTCGAAGGCCAGCGAGCCGCAGATGACGGCGGCCATCAGCGCTCCACCTTTTGCATTGAGTCCATTTTTTCTCTCACTAAGGATAAAACGCCAGCAGCCGATAACCGGCGATCCGGCCGCTGGCCTCATTGGCGGCGACGGCCAAGGCGAGCGATCCTGACCATTCCGAGGTTGCTGGAATGACGGCGGCGTTGGGCCCCAATTCAGCGGGCATCACGACCCGCCGGATCAGCGCCTGGTCCTGCCCGTCCGTCAGCGTGAGCTCGAGCGCGGGCATGGCCACCTCCGTCGCCGCCTGATTCTTCAGCGTCACGTTGAGCCGGTATGCGTCCGGGCGCAACTTGTTGAAGGAGGAGCTGTCGATCGCGATGGCCTCGATGTGCCGCGGCGGGCGGACGGTGCAGCGCAAGGGTTCGCAGATTCGCGCGAGCCACGGTCGCAGGGCGGGGTTGGCCGCGGCGAGACGGTCGCGGTCCTGCAACGCGAATTGCACCACCAGCAAGACCGCCGAGGCAAGCAGCAGCACAAGCATCGTGGCCCGCACGGCCTGTTGATGCCAGAACTCCTGGCGCCGCGCCTCCCGCACGAACGACAGGTCTTCGAGCGCCGGCTCCGACTCGGGCGGCACCGCTGTGCGCACCGGCAGTTCACGTTCGCGCTCCTCGGCGCGCGCGGGGTCCTCGCGCCGCAGCTCGAACGGCCGGTCGAGCGGGTGCTCCACCAGCGACAGAGCGGCCGCTTCGATCGACTGCGAGTCCGGAGGTTCTGCCCCCAGGCCTTCGCTCTCGGGAATCTCGGTGTGGAGGGAGGACGCGAAGCCCTCCGATTCGGGCCCGACTGAGGCCCCGACCGACTCTCTGCGCGCTGTTTCAGCTGGGATTGCACGCGTGGGCGCAGCCGGCGCTTCGTCGCCTTGCAGATAGGCGCTGGCGTCGAACACTTCGGCGCAATGACCGCAACGCACCCAGCCTTCCGAGATCCTGAGTTGGTCCGGCACGACTTTGAACATCGTCCCGCAAACGGGGCAGCACGTGATCAGGCTCATGAGCCGCCGATTGTAGCGATGGCTTCGCGCGAACCCGGCCTTAAAAGTCCGCCGTCATGAGGACCCAGCCTTCGGCCGTGTCCGACACACGCAGGCGAGCGTGGGGTGCATAGGCCTGCGTCAATTCGCCGGCTTGCCGCTCGAGAATTCCGGCCAGCACCAGGGAGCCGCCGGGCCTGACGAGGGAACATAACAAGGGCGCGAGCAGCTTGAGCGGCGTTGCCAGGATGTTCGCCAGCACCAGGTGGTATTGACCGGCCGCCTGCGCCGGCAGGCCCGGATGAATCGAAACGCCGTTGGCCTGTGCATTCGCGCCCGCCGACTCCACGGCCGCCGGGTCGATGTCCACCGCGTCAATCTGCGCCGCGCCGAAAAGCGCCGCCGCGATGGCCAGGATGCCAGAGCCGCAACCGTAATCGAGCACTCGCTGTCCTTGCGGCGGATGCTGCGCGATCCAGCGCAGGCACATGCGCGTTGTCGGGTGTGTTCCGGTACCGAAAGCCAAGCCGGGATCGAGCCGGATCACTTGCCGGGCTTGCGGCGGTGGGGTGTGCCAGGTCGGCACGATCCAGAACTCCGGGGTGATTTCAACGGGCGTGAATTGCGACTGGGTCAGGCGCACCCAATCCTGGTCGGGAACCGCCGAAATGCGCAGCAATTCGCAGCCGTCGAAAAAGTCTTGCGCCTGCAGCAGCGCAGCGGCTTCGCGCGCCTCAGCTTCGCTTGCGAACAGTGCAACGATTCGGGACCGCCGCCATCCCTCTTTGGGCGCAGGCAGCCCGGGCTCGCCGAAGATGGGACGTTCGGCGTCGCTCTGCGCATCCGCGTCCTCCACCGAAACGCTCAGCGCTTCCAGTGCTTCCAGCGCATCGCTGACGCTTTCCACCTTGTCTTCGGGGCACTGCAGCACGAGCTCGAACATGATCTGGCTTCCGGCGGCCGGGCGGCACGCTCAGCGATGGTGCTGCGACAGCCACTGTTCCAGGTAGTGGATGTTGGTGCCGCCGTCCATGAACTTGGCGTCCACCATCAGCTCGCGGTGCAGCGGGATGTTGGTGTTGATGCCTTCGACGACTGTCTCCAGCAAGGCCGTGCGCATGCGCGCCAGCGCTTCCTCGCGTGTGTCGCCGTGCACGATGATCTTGCCGATCATCGAGTCGTAGTTGGGCGGCACGAAATAGTTGGTGTAGATGTGCGAATCGACACGCACGCCGGGCCCGCCCGGGGCGTGCCACATCGTGATCCGGCCCGGCGAGGGCGTGAACTTGTACGGGTCCTCGGCATTCACCCGGCACTCGATCGCATGCCCGCGCAACACGATGTCCCGCTGCGTAAAAGGCAGCTTCTCCCCGGCGGCCACCATGATCTGGGTCTTGACGATGTCGATCCCGCTGATCAGTTCCGTGACCGGGTGCTCCACCTGCACGCGCGTGTTCATCTCGATGAAATAGAACTCGCCGTTTTCGTAGAGGAATTCGAAGGTGCCGGCCCCGCGATATCCGATCTTCTTGCAGGCCGCGACGCAGCGTTCGCCGATCTTGTCGATCACCTTGCGCGGGATGCCGGGTGCCGGCGCCTCTTCCAGTACCTTCTGATGGCGCCGCTGCATCGAGCAGTCGCGCTCGCCCAGGTACACACCGTTCTTGAACTTGTCGCAGAGGATCTGGATCTCGATGTGGCGCGGGTTCTGCAGGAATTTCTCCATGTAGACCGCCGGATTGCCGAAGGCCGCACCGGCCTCGGCCTTCGTCATCTGCACCGCATTGATCAGGGCCGCCTCGGTGTGAACCACGCGCATGCCCCGCCCGCCGCCGCCGCCCGCCGCCTTGATGATGACGGGATAGCCCACGGCTTTCGCCATGCGCCGGATCTGCACCGGGTCGTCCGGCAATTCGCCCTCCGAGCCGGGCACACAGGGCACACCGGCCTTGATCATCGCCTGCTTGGCGGACACCTTGTCGCCCATGATGCGGATCGACTCGGGCGTGGGTCCGATGAACTGGAAGCCGCTTTTCTCGACGCGCTCGGCGAAGTCGGCGTTCTCGGACAGAAAACCATAGCCGGGATGGATCGCTTCGGCGTCGGTCACTTCTGCCGCGGAGATGATGGCCGGCATATTGAGGTAGCTTTGCGCCGACGGCGCCGGCCCGATGCACACGGCTTCCTCCGCCAGCTTCACGTACTTGGCCTCGCGGTCGGCTTCCGAATAAACCATCACGGCCTTGACGCCCAGCTCGCGGCACGCACGCTGGATCCGCAGAGCGATTTCGCCGCGGTTCGCGACCAGTATCTTCTTGAACATGGCGAGCGCTTACTCGACCACGAACAGCGGCTGTCCGTACTCCACGGCCTGGCCGTTCTCGCACAGGATCTGGATGATGGTGCCGGCCTGGTCGGTTTCGATCTCGTTCAGGATCTTCATGGCCTCGATGATGCAGACGGTCTCGCCTTGCTTGACCTGGCTTCCAATCTCGATAAAAGGCTTGGCCCCGGGTGAGGCTGACCGATAGAAAGTGCCGACCATCGGGGATTTGACGATGTGGCCGGCCGGCTGCGGCGCGGCGGCCGGCGCAGCAGCGACCGGCGCTGGCTGGGAAAGCGCGGAGGCGGCCATGCCCGGCGCGGGCACTTGGTACGCGGCAGACCCGCCCCCCTTGACGATCCGGACCTTGCCCTCGGCTTCGGTGATTTCGAGCTCGGAAACGTTGGATTCCGACACGAGGTCGATCAACGTCTTCAGTTTGCGCAAGTCCATGAGGCTCTCCACTCGAGCGAACGAAAGGAAGCGAATTTACAGCAAAATTCGCTTACTTTTACCTTCGCGCTCTATTTTTATCTTATTTAACGCCATCGGACGTGAATGGCGGCTACGCGGGCCGGCGCCGCGCGCCGCCCGGCGCCCCTTACGCGGCGCCCGCCCATCGGGCCAGATCGCTGGCGGTGATGCGGCCTATTCTACGCTGCAGGATTTCGCCCGAAGCCCGGATGACGACGCTGAACGGAAGTCCACCACTCGAATTGCCAAAGACTTTTGCCAGCTCCGTTCCGCCCAGCCCCGCCATGCCGATTGGAAAAGTGACCGGCGTGCGCTGCAGGAAGGCGCGAACCGCGCTGGGCTGATCGATCGCCAATCCCAGCACTTGCCAGCTTTTCGCGGCGTTTTGTTTGAAGAATGCATCCAGAAGCGGGAGCTCTTCGACACAAGGCGGGCACCAGGTGGCCCAGAAATTGAGCAGCAGCGGCTTGCCACGCAAGGTCTGCATCGCGAGGGGCGTGCCCGCAGGCGTGTCGAAAGTCATCGGCCAGAAATCGGCCGTGACCTCGCGCTCGGACTCCCGAGGCTTCAGGTTCCACCAAGCCGCTCCCGCACCCGCGAGCGCAGCCGCCCCACCCACCGAGGCGTACAGAACCGCACGTCGGCGGGGATGGCTTGGCGCGTGGCTGGAGTCGACTTCAGGATTCATGAGCCACGATTCTCCGGCAAGGAGCGAACCGCCGCCAGATCGCCGCGCGGAGTCCGGCCCTTGGCGTCTGGCCGCAGTGCCCCTCGCACATCGTCGTGGTCGTAGATCAGCAAGTGCACTCCGATGGCTTCACCGAGCTCGCGGCTGACGCTCGACAGGCTGAGCGCGTCGACCGGCTCGCCATGAAAGCCGGTCACCGTGCGCGCTTCATACGCCACGCCGTTCTCGATCAGCGCAAGTTCCGCCGATTTTGGGTCGTCGCAAAACAGCTGGATGTAGATGTCGGACAGACGCGTCGCCGTGCCATGCCAGACCGCGCCGCCCAGGTACGGCCGGAACTGCGCCAGCCGTTCCATCCAGACAAGCGCCAGCTTGCGCAAGGCCGCGAGTTCCTGGGGCTGCGTGTCGGCGCAAAACAGCGCGATGTACTCGCGCACGGAGTCTTCGAGCGCATCGTTGTCCGGCAGCGCGCTGCGCGCGTGCAGGCCCAGTTGCTTCACCGCCCGCCGCTTGGCGGGCCCGTATTCGAGGCCCTCCTCCACCACCATCCGCGCAGCCGTCGCGGCGATTTCAGATTTCACGCTGTCCATGACGGGAGATTCTGCATTGATTCGCCGCCGCGATAATCGGTGCGATGCACATTCATATTCTGGGAATCTGCGGCACTTTCATGGGAGGCCTTGCCGCATTGGCTCGCGAAGCGGGACACCGGGTGACCGGCTGCGACGCGGCGGTCTATCCTCCGATGAGCGACCAGTTGCGCTCCCTGGGCATCGATCTCATCGAGGGTTATGGGGCCGATCAATTGTCCCTGAACCCTGACGTGTGGGTGGTGGGCAACGTGGTCTCGCGTGCGCGCCAGCCCGACGGCGGGCCGCGGTATCCGCTGATGGAGGCCATCCTCGACCAAGGACTCGCGTACACCAGCGGCCCCCAGTGGTTGTCGGAGCACGTGCTTCAAGGACGGCATGTACTGGCGGTGGCCGGCACCCACGGCAAGACCACCACCACGTCCATGCTGGCCTGGGTGCTGCAGCATGCCGGGCTTGCACCCGGATTCCTCATCGGCGGGGTGCCGACCAACTTCGGCATTTCAGCGCGGCTGGGCCAGGGCCCCTGCTTCGTGATCGAAGCCGACGAGTACGACACCGCCTTTTTCGACAAGCGCAGCAAGTTCGTTCACTACCGGCCACGCACCGCGGTGATGAACAACCTCGAGTTCGACCACGCCGACATTTTCGACGACCTCGCCGCGATCGAGCGGCAGTTCCATCATCTGGTGCGTACGATCCCGTCCACGGGACGCGTGATCGTCAACGGGCTCGAAGAATCCCTGGCGCGTGTGCTGCACATGGGCTGCTGGAGCGAGGTGCGCAGCTTTGGCGCGGCAGCAAGCGATTTTTCAGCGCAAGGCGAGCCGGACAGCTTCGACGTGCTGGAGCGCGGCCGCACCGTCGCGCATCTCGAGTGGGACCTCACCGGCGTGCACAACCAGCTCAATGCCCTCGCCTGCATCGCGGCCGCCCAGCACGTGGGCGTGGCGCCAGAAGCGTCGGCCCTGGGCCTGCGCGGGTTCCTGAACGTGAAACGCCGAATGGAAGTCCGCGGCGTGGTCAATGGCGTCACGGTCTACGACGACTTCGCGCATCACCCCACCGCCATGCGCACCACCATCGACGGCTTGCGGCGCAAGGTGGGCGGGGCGCGGATCCTGGCCGTGTTCGAGCCGCGCAGCAACACGATGAAGCTGGGCGCGATGAAAGCGCAACTTCCTTGGAGCCTGGAGCAGGCGGACTTGTCGTTCTGCCATGCCGGCGGACTCGGGTGGGACGCTGCGCAGGTGTTGTCGCCCATGGGGAACAAGGCGCGCGTCGCACCCGATATCGCGGCGCTGGTACAGCAGGTGGGGCAAGCGGCTCGCCCCGGCGACCACATCCTGTGCATGAGCAATGGGGGCTTTGGCGACGTGCACGCCAAACTGCTTGCCGCTCTCGCGGGGCGCTGAAGTTGGCCGGCCGGCCTCAGTAGCGCGCCAGCCCGGCGGGAACCGTACGGTCGATGAACCGTGGAACGCGCGGCGTCGGCAGTGGCACCACCGTGTCCGGGCTCGATGGCGGGCCACTGTGCGGCCCGTTGGCGGACTCCGGCTGGGCCATCGCAACCGGCCGGTGATTGACCGCCGCACGTTTCGGGTTGGCGGTGACCGCGCCCACGAAATACAGTGCGGCGAGCGCTCGGGACAATGCCACGTCGTCCATTCCCGTTTGCCGCATCAGGGCCGCGAAGCTCATCGGCTCGAGCGCCAGTTCGCGCATCAGCAAAAGGTGCGCATCTTTCAACATGCGTTGCGGCAGGCGCGGCGGACGGCGGAAATACAGCAAGCCCTTGCGGTAGTGAGTCGGCAGGATGTCGCGCTGCGTGCGTACCGCGTACTGCCATATGAGCTGGGACAGGCTGGTGCGCACGAATTGCGGCGGAATCGGGACCGCCTCGGCGCGGCGCCGCCAGATCGACTGCTCGAGGTCGGCGGGGCCGATGCTGGACAACACGCCGATGTCGCCCTTCATATCGACCACGCCGATCAGGCGGCCATTGACGATGACGTCGAAAATCCCGGTGCCCAAGGCGGTCTGGTGCTCCACGATGTGCGACGCGAGGCAGAACTGCGCCGTCAGTGCGGACAGCGATGCGTCGAACTTTTCCAGCACCAGGTTGACGCTGGCCTGCGATCGGGGGTCGAAGGTGATAGCCGGGTCGAAACCGGGGCAGGAACTCGTGTTCGAGAAGGCAACCGGCCGATCGATGTCCGGCAGGTACAACTGGAGGGAGCGCTCGGTCGGGATCTCCGCGGGCACGCGCACCGTACGGTCGGCGACCAGCTGAAGGCGGGCGCCATTGATCCACCAGGCGTCCGCTCCGGCGAGTTCGCTGGCGAGCCATTGCGTCGGCCCCGATGCACTTTGCAGCGCATCGCCGAAGGCCCTTTGCTGGACGGCCGAAAAGCCGCCGAAGCCCAGGTGAAAGACCGGAAGTTCTATAGTCATGCTGAGTTGCGACCCGCCCCACGGTTCGGCCAAGTCAGCAACAAATGTACGGTGAATGTTACCTTTTGTAAAGACTTTATTGCTCAGAAAGGGCGGGGCGACGCCCCTTTACCGCATCCGCCAGCATCTCGAGCACCTGCAGGGAGTCGTCCCAACCGAGGCACCCGTCAGTAATGCTTTTCCCGTACTCCAGGCCCTGGGCGCTGTCCTTGCCGGCGGTGAACTTCTGGGCCCCGGCCTTCAGGTGACTTTCCACCATCAGCCCGAAAATGCTGCGCGTTCCGCCAGCGATCTGCCCGGCGACGTCGCGCGCGACCTCGACCTGGCGCGCATATTCCTTGCTGCTGTTCGCGTGGCTGCAGTCCACCATGAGGGTGGGCGGCAACTTTGCCGCTTGCAGGTCCTTGCAGGCGGCGGCCACACTGGCGGCGTCGTAGTTCGGAATCTTGCCGCCTCGCAGGATCACGTGGCAGTCCTTGTTCCCGTTGGTCTGCACGATCGCCACTTGTCCGTTCTTGTGCACCGACAGGAAGTGATGGCCCCTGGCCGCGGCCTGGATCGCATCCGTGGCGATGCGGATGTTGCCATCGGTGCCGTTCTTGAAACCGATCGGAGCCGACAGCCCCGAAGCCAGTTCGCGGTGCACCTGGCTTTCGGTGGTGCGCGCCCCGATCGCCCCCCAGGAAATCAGGTCGCCGATGTATTGCGGCGAGATGACGTCCAGGAACTCGCTGCCGGCCGGCAGGCCCAGCCGGTTGATGTCGATCAGCAGCTGGCGGGCGATGCGCAAGCCCTCGTCGATGCGGTAGCTCTCGTCCAGATAAGGGTCGTTGATCAGCCCCTTCCAGCCGACGGTGGTGCGCGGCTTCTCGAAGTACACCCGCATCACGATCTCCAGCGTATCGCGGTACTTGGCGCGCGTTTCTTTCAGCCGGCGCGCGTAATCCAGCGCCGCGGCAGGATCGTGGATCGAGCACGGGCCGATCACCACCAGCAGCCGGTCGTCCCGGCCCGCCATGATGTTCTGGATGCTCCTGCGCGTCTCGGTGATCAGGCGCTCAACGGGCGTGCCTCGAATGGGGAAGAAGCGGATCAGGTGTTCGGGGGGCGGCAGCACGGTGATGTCCTTGATGCGCTGGTCGTCGGTCTGGCTGGTCTTGTCGGCGGGCTGCGCATGCCAGGTCTCGGCTGCCGTCGTGGCTTTCGCGTTCATGGTGGGCTCCTCGGATTTCAGATCGGGCATAAAAAAACCGCCGGGGGTCCGGCGGTTTCTGGAAAGTTCGTTGCGTTTCGTTCAGGTACGCTCAGATCTCTCTACCGCCGGGGCGCTGGAGAACCAAAAGTAGCCAAAGAAATACGCGCGAGTCGTATGCATGCATGCAATGTAGCACATCCATGCGGACGAGCCGCCAGCGCGCGGTGCCGCGTTCAGCGGGTGAGCTTCTTCCACCACTGAATGGCCCGCTGCACCTGCGGCTCCTCGAGCGCGCCGAGCTTTGATGCGTCCTCGGGCTGCTCGCTGGCCTTCCACTGTTCGTACATGTCGATGAGCAGCATGCCTTCGCCCAGCGTGCGCCAGGCGACCAGTTCGAAATCTTCCGGGGCCACCAGCAACTCGGTGCTGCGCGGGCCGCCATCGAGCAGCCACTGGCCGATGAGCACCCGGAAATTGTTCAGCGCCTGGAGATACGCCGCGTATTCATAGAGCCCGCGCCAGGGCAATCCAAGATCGACCACCAGCGTGCGGTGGCCGCGCAGCACGGTCAACATGTCGACCAGCATCGGCGCCACCGTGGTTCGCACGCGGTTCACGCGCAGCCTGGCAATGATGGCTTCGATATGGACCGAAAGCTGGCTCATGCTTTCGGAAACGCGCCGGCTGTCGTCGTCGGCACCCGCACTGCGCAGGAAGTGGCCAAGCTCGTCGAACGAGGTAATGCTCGGCAGATTGGTCGCCGGATTGATGCGAAGGCGCGAGTCGGTGGCCATGGCTGTTGACTCGCGCCTGGATTGCGCTCAGGCGGTGCCGCCGACCGTCAACCCGTCGATCCGCAAGGTGGGCTGACCCACGCCCACCGGCACGCTCTGGCCTTCCTTGCCACAGGTGCCCACGCCGCTGTCCAGGCTCATGTCATTGCCGATCATGGTCACCCGCGTGAGCGCGTCCGGACCATTGCCGACGATCGTCGCGCCCTTGACGGGATAAAGGATCTTGCCGTCCTCGACCCAGAAGGCCTCGCTGGCGGAGAACACGAATTTGCCCGAGGTGATGTCGACCTGGCCGCCGCCGAAATTGGTGGCGTACAGCCCCTTCTTGATGCTGGCGACGATTTCTTCCGGGGGCTTGTCGCCCCCCAGCATGTAGGTATTGGTCATGCGCGGCATCGGAATGTGCGCGTAGCTCTCGCGCCGTCCGTTGCCGGTGGGCGCGACGCCCATCAGGCGCGCGTTCAGCGAATCCTGGATGTAGCCGCGCAGCATGCCGTCTTCGATGAGCACGTTGCGCTGGCTGGGATTGCCCTCGTCATCGACGTTGAGCGAACCGCGCCGGTCCGAAATGGTGCCGTCATCCAGCACCGTGACGCCCTTGGCCGCGACCCGCTTGCCCACCCGGCCGGAAAATGCGCTCGAACCCTTGCGGTTGAAGTCGCCTTCCAAGCCGTGGCCGATGGCCTCGTGCAGCAGGATGCCCGGCCAGCCGGGCCCGAGCACCACCGTCATCTCGCCTGCGGGCGCGGGGCGCGAGTCGAGGTTGGTGAGAGCCGCATTCACGGCGTCATTCACGTAGATTTCGATCTGCGCGTCGTCGAAATACGCCAGGCCGAACCGGCCGCCCCCGCCGCCGGTCCCCATCTCGCGGCGGCCGTTCTGTTCGGCGATGACGGTGATCGACAGCCGCACCAGCGGCCGGACGTCGGCAGCCAGCGTGCCGTCGGCCCGCGCGACCATGACCACGTCGTATTCGCTGGCCAAGCCGGCCATCACCTGCGCAACGCGCGGGTCCTTGGATCGGGCCAATTTTTCCGCGCGTTCCAGCAATTGCACCTTGGCAGTGGAGTCCAGCGTCGCGATGGGGTCCAGGCCGTCATACAAGGAGCGGCCACCGGCGATTTTCTTCGCGCCGACCTTCGTGCTTCCCGTGCCGGCTCCCGCGGAAATGGTGCGCACGGTGCGGGCGGCGTCGAGCAGCGAGGCCTCGGAGATGTCATCGGAATAGGCGAACGCGGTTTTCTCGCCGCTCACCGCCCGAACGCCGACACCCTGGTCGATGCTGAAACTGCCGGTCTTCACGATGCCTTCTTCCAGGCTCCAGCCTTCGCTGCGGGTGTACTGGAAATACAGGTCGGCATCGTCGACCTTGTGGGAGGTGATTTCCGCCAGGGCGCGCGACAGATGGCTTTCGTTCAGTCCGAACGGCTCGAGCAGGAGGCGCTGCGCAACAGCCAGGCGCTCGAGAGTGGGTTCACGGGAGATCATCGGCCCATTTTAGGCCGACGGCTGCCCGCGCGTGCGGGACAGCAACTTGAACACCGCGGCATCGTCCAATTGCGCAAAACCCGCGGCTGCAGCCTGCGCGAACACGTCGCGCGCGGCCGCCCCCAGCGGCCCTTCGAATCCGGCCGCAACCGCGCATTCCAGTGCCAAGCGAGTGTCCTTCTGCAGCAAGGCGATGTGAGCCCGCGGTTCGTAATCGCCCTCCAGCGCGCGCCGCATCCGATCCGAACCGATCCAGCTTTGGCCGCTGGATTGCTCGATCACCTCCAGCGTGGCCGCCAAGCCCAATCCCAGCCGCTGCGCCAGGGCCATCGCTTCGGCAGCGCCCACCAGATTGATGCCCGCCAGCAGGTTGTTGACCAGCTTGGTAGCAGCGCCGTCGCCCGGCCGCTCGCTGATGCGGAAGATCTTGCCGCTCAAGGCTTCGATCAGTTCACGTTGCCGCTGAAATACAGGGTCGCCGCAGGCGATCATCAAACTCATGCTGCCGTCGCGCGCACGCGCCGGCCCCCCTGACATCGGTGCGTCGACGGCATCGATGCCGCGCTCGGCAAGGCGTTGTGCGAAGTTCACCGTGTCCATGGGCGCTATCGTGGGACAGAGGAGCACGGCCTGCGGCGCACCCATCACGGCGGCCGCACCGCTGCGCCCGAACAGCACCGCTTCGACCTGCGCCGCGTCCACCACGCAGACGATCAACGCACCGCAACCCGCGCTTGCCTCGGCGGGGCTGGCGCAGGCCGTGGCACCCAGGTGCTCCAGCGCCTGGACCTTGGCTGCGTCGATGTCGCACACTCGAACGGCCCAGCCCTGCTCCAGCAGGCGGGCCGCCATGGCCGCGCCCATGTTGCCGACGCCCACGATGGCGACGCTGTTCATCGGCCGATCAGGATTGCACGAGGCGTTTGGATTTGGCGATGGACATCAGGATGCCCAACCCCATGCCCAAAGTGGCCATCGCGGTGCCGCCGTAGCTGATGAACGGCAAGGGGACGCCCACCACCGGAAGAATCCCGCTCACCATCCCCATGTTGACGAAGGCATAGGTGAAAAAGATCATGGTGATCGAGCCGGCGAGCAGCCGCGAGAAGACCGTGGACGCTTCCAGCGCGATGGCCAGGCCGCGCAACACCAGGAACACGAATCCGGCGATCAGGGTGAGGTTGCCAAGCAGCCCGAATTCCTCGGAGTACGCGGCAAAGATGAAGTCGGTGGTGCGTTCGGGGATGAACTCCAGGTGGGTCTGGGTGCCTTGCATGAAGCCCTTGCCGAATACGCCACCCGAGCCGATGGCGATCATGCCCTGGATGATGTGAAAGCCCTTGCCGAGCGGATCGCGGCCCGGGTCGAGCAAGGTACAGATGCGCTGCTGCTGGTAATCGTGCATCAGCGGCCAGCGGACGCCATCGGCGCAAAGGCGCGACTCGAACACCACCAACAGCACGGCGGCGGTCAGGCCGATCGCCAAGGGTGGCAGGATCAGCTTCCACGACAGTCCCGCGAAAAACATCACCGACACACCGGCCACCAGCACCAGGATGGCAGTGCCCAGGTCCGGCTGTTTGACGATGAGCCCGATGGGCACCACCAGCAGCAGCGCGGCAAAGACGAAGTCCAGCGGCCGCAACTGCCCTTCGCGCTTCTGGAACCACCAGGCCAGCATCAGCGGCATCGCGATCTTGAGGATTTCGCTGGGCTGGATCACGACCCCCACGTTGACCCAGCGCTTCGCGCCTTTCTTGGTGACGCCGAAGACCGCCACCGCGATCAAGAGAGACACGCCGACAATATACAAGGGCACCGCGAACGTCATGAGCCGCTGCGGCGGCACCTGGGCCACCATGAACAGCAGCGTCCCCGCGATCAGCATGTTGCGGCCGTGGTCGGCAAACCGCGTTCCGTGGTCGTAGCCCGACGAATACATGGTGAGCAGGCCGGCGCACGCCAGCAGGAAGACGGCAAAGGCCAGCGGGCCGTCGAAGCCGTGCAGCATCGGCGCCAGGCGCTGCGCGTAAGAGGGTTTGTCGAACACCGCGGACATGAGCGCAAATTATCGGGTACTGCAGAGCCTGGACCACAAAGTTACAAGCGCAGCCATGGGAATATTCGGCATGCACACCACCCACCTGTTGTACCTGCACGGATTCCGCTCCTCTCCGCAGTCAGCCAAAGCCCGGCGGATGGCCGCGCTTGTGAAGCAGCGGCATCCGCAGGTGATGTGGTGGTGCCCGCAACTTCCGCCTTCACCGGCGGCCGCCATCGACATGATCATGGAAGGCATCGCCGACTGGCCGGACACCCTGGCCGTGATCGGCTCATCGCTGGGCGGCTTCTACGCGACCTGCGTGGCGCAGGCGCGGGGTTGCAAGGCCGTGCTGCTCAATCCCGCAGTGCATCCAGCCCGCGACTTGGCCAAGTACATCGGTGAGCAGACGACTTGGCACAATCCCGGCGAGCGATTCTTCTTCGAGCCCGGATTCGTCGCGGAACTGCGCGCGCTCGAATGCGGCGCCCTCGCCCGCCCGGAAAACATATTCGCGATCATCGCCAAAGGGGACGAGGTTCTCGATTGGCGCGAAATGTCCGCGCGCTACCCGGGTGCGTACACCAAGCTGCTGGAAGGCGGCGATCATGCGCTCTCGGATTTCGAGCCGCACATCGAGGATCTATTCGCTTTCCTTGAGCTGGCCTGAAACGTCCGCATGGGAGAATCAATCCCATGTTTGTATTGTTTGAAGAAGCGGGCAAGTTCCAGGCCGGCCGCGTGCTGGCCGAGGCGGACGCGTCCTCGCAGGTGGAGCTCGACAGCGGCAAGCGCGTCAAGGTCAAGGCTGCCAACATCCTGCTGAAGTTCGAGAAGCCTTCTCCCGCGCAGCTGGTGCAGGAAGCGCAGGCATTGGCGCAAACCATCGAACTGGAACTGGCCTGGGAATTCGCTCCCGAAGAGGAATTCGGCTTCGCCGATCTGGCCCGCGACTACTTCAGCGAGCATGCGACGCTCACGCAGCAGGCTGCCGCGCTGCTGCGGCTGTTCGAGGCTCCGCATTATTTCCGCCGTTCCGGCAAAGGGCGCTTCAAGAAAGCGCCAGCTGAAATTCTGCAGCAGGCACTGGCGGCGATCGAGAAGAAAAAGCAGGTGCAGGCACAGATTTCGGGCTGGGCCGCGGAGCTGGCATCGGGGTCCTGCCCTGCGCCCGTGCGCGAGCAGTTGTTCAAGATCCTGTTCAAGCCGGACAAGAACGCGCCCGAATACAAGGCCGTGGTCGAAGCCGCGCGTGCCACCCAGACGGCGCCGCTGGACCTCCTGAAGCGCTCGGGGGCGATCGACTCGCCCTACCAATTCCATTGGAAACGCTTCCTGTTCGAGAACTTTCCCAAGGGCACGGCGTTTCCGCCATTGCAGGCCGCGGCCATCAAGGATGATTTGCCCTTGGCGGATGTCGAGGCGTTCTCCATCGACGACTCGAGCACCACCGAGATCGACGACGCGCTCTCGGTACAGGGCCTGGGCACCGGCACCGTTACCGTCGGCATTCACATCGCCGCGCCGGGATTGGCCTTGCAGCCCGCCACCGCGATCGACCAGGTGGCGCGCCAGCGCCTGTCCACGGTGTACATGCCGGGTCACAAGATCACCATGCTGCCTGACGAGGTGGTCCAGGCGTATACGTTGATGGCGGGACGCGCTTGCCCGGCGGTGTCGCTCTATGCGAGCTTCGACGAAGCCACGCTCGCGCCCAAAGCCACCGAAACGCGCGTGGAGCGCGTGCCGATCAAGGCCAACCTGCGGCACGACCAGCTCGATGCCGTGGTGACCGAGGCGTGGATCCAGGGCGAGCCCGGCGAGGCCGCCGTGCCCGACGACGTAGCCGCTCTGCGAGAGCCGCTCTCGTTCCTGCACCGCCTGGCGCTGCACCTGAAGTCCTTGCGCGAAGTGGCCCGCGGCAAGCCGGAGAACTTCAATCGCCCCGACTACAACTTCAAATTGTCAGGCGGCCGCGGCGATGAGCCCACCGGGGACGAGCAAGTGGAGATCAGCATCCGAAGGCGCGGCGCGCCGCTCGACCTGATCGTCGCCGAAGCCATGATCCTGGCCAACAGCACCTGGGGCAGTTGGTTGGGCGAGCTGGGCGTGCCCGCGATCTACCGCAGCCAGGCCAGCCTGGCGCCGGGCATCAAGGTCCGCATGGGTACCAAGGCCTTGCCGCACGCCGGCATCGGCGTGAAGAGTTATGCCTGGAGCACTTCGCCCTTGCGCCGCTATACCGACCTGGTGAACCAGTGGCAGATCATCGCCGCCGCCCGCCATGGCCGCACCGCCGCACTGGCCGCGCCCTTCAAGCCCAAGGACGCCGAACTGTTTTCCATCATCTCCGGCTTCGACGCGGCGTATGCCGCTTACAACAGTCACCAAGGGGGAATGGAAAGATTCTGGACCCTCAAATACGTGCAGCAGCAAGGGATCACCGAACTGGTCGGCACCTTGTTCAAGGACGGCATGGTCCGCGCGGACGACTTGCCCCTGGTGCTGCCGGTGCTCGGCGGCGCGAGCCTTCCACGGGGCGCCAGGCTGCGGGTGAAGCTGGGCGAAATCGACCTCATCACCCTCGACGTGAAGGGCACGGTGATCGAGCGCCTGGAC
>JAQGMT010000289.1 GCA_028292185.1 Ramlibacter sp.
AGCACCAGTGCCACGATGCAGCTGAGCGCCGCCAACGTCACGGTCGCGTAGATGCCGGCCAGCGCCCGAGGCAGCGCCTGCGTGACGATCGGATCTTCCCCCGCGCCGAGCAGCGCATCGAAGCGCCCGCTGCGGCGCATCTCGGCCAGCGCCGCGCCATTCGGAATCGTGCAGCGCAAGGCGACGAACAGCGCGGCGGTGAGCGGAATCAATTCGAGCACCAGGACGCGGATCACCATCTCGAGCGCGTATTGCGACAGGCCATAGCTGAGCGCCGTCACCACCACGATGCGCGTGATCACCAGCGTGAGCAGCGCACACAAGGTGGTGAACCACCACAGGATGGGCGCGGTATCGACGTACACATGATGCAACAGCGCGACGCGCGTCTTGCGAGCGTAGCTCGATGGCGTGATGGCAAGCACCAGTAGGGAAGCGCCGAAGAAGACGATGTGCCACCACCCGGCCAGCCAGCGCAGCGGGGCGCTGCCCGCGTGCTCGAGGCGTTCCTGCCAGGGTGTTGTGGCCATGCGGGGATGATAGCCACCCGCGATCTCATCGGGCATCCGCGCGACGCTTAAGCTCGCCCTCGATAAGGAGCGAACCTTGCAACAAGGAAATCGATGAAGCTGCGGATTTTCGCGGGCACGTTCTGCCGCTGCGCGTACACCGCATAGACGTCGAAGTCCCCCGAGCGGTAGTGCGGCAGGAGCCGTTTCAAGTTTCCGGCAACGATGAGCGGCGCGACATCGTACGCACTGCGCAGGATGATTCCATATCCGTCCAGAGCCCATTGCAGCGCGATGTGGCCATCGTTGACCGAGAGCGGGCCCCGCACTTTCACGGAGCGGCTCGCTGATTTGCTTCCGGTGCGCTCCGCCAGCGTCCATGTTGCGTGGTCCTCCCGGTTCTCGCGCAACACGATGCAGTCATGCTGCAGCAAATCGTCGATCTTTCGCGGTGTCCCGCGCCGCTTCAGGTAATCGGGCGAAGCGCACACGTACAGCTCGTTGTCGAAAATGCGCCGCGCCACGAGCGTCGTGTCGGGCAGGTTACCCACGCGGATGCCGACGTCGTAGCCGGTGCTGACCAGGTTGAGCGGCAGGTCCGTGAGCTCGAGCTGCACTCGGACTCCGGGATGCAGCCGCATGTAGTCTGTGATTGCCTGGGCCATGTGCACGCGCCCGAAGCCCAGCGCGGAGTTCACCCGCAGCAGCCCGGTGGGCACGGTGCGTGCCGCCGTCATGCTCTCTTCGAGCGTGGCGATGTCGGCCAGGATGCGATCCGCCATCCGCAGGTACATCTCGCCTTCGCCGGTGAGCGACATCTTGCGGGTCGTGCGATTGAGCAAGCGCACGCCGAGCCGGGCTTCCAGCTGCGCCAGGCGCTTGCTTACAGCCGGTACGGACAGGTTCAACTCGCGGGCAGCGCTGGACAAGCTGCCATGCGTCACGACCATGTGGAACAGCCCCATCTCGGCCGAGTGCGTTTGCATCGCGATTGTTTCTCGTAGATTAATAAACAATTGAGCCTGCATTGTCTTCCGACACTGGCGCATCCGTCCATAGAATCGACGCCAAGCGGCCTCTGCCGAGACCTCCATCGTTTAACGGTTAGAAAAAATAAATGACGACCCGACCCACTCCCTCACGTTGCCCACAGCCGCTGGCGCCGCATCCCGCGCGGTTCGCACCGCCGGCTGGCGCCGTCGACGCGCATTGCCACATTTACGGCGACGAGCAGCGCTACCCGTACGCGCCCGACACCTGGTACCTGCCGCCGCAAGTCAGCGTGCAGGATTACCTGGACGTGCTCGCAACGCTCGGCGTCCAGCGCGCCGTGTTCGTGCATGCCGCCGTTTATTCGGACCATTCGCTCATCCTCGACACCATGGCCGCCCATCCCGGCCGCTTCCGCGGTGTCGCGCAATTGCGCGAGTCGGTCACCGACGCCGAACTGGCCCAGCTCCATGCTGGCGGGGTTCGCGGCTTTCGCGCGAACCTCGTTTCGGGAAACGGGATGAAGCTGGAAGGCGCACAGCGCCTTGCCCGCCGGGTGGCCCAATATGGCTGGCACGTGCAATTCCTGATCGACTGCGAGGCCCTGCCGCAGATGGATGCGCTGTTCGCTGATTTCCCGCTGAATGTGGTGATCGACCACATGGGCCGGCCGGACACGGCGCTGGGGGTCGAGGCGCCGGGCTTCCAGGCGCTCTTGCGCCTGTTGCGCGGGGGTCGCGCCTGGTGCAAGCTGTCGGCACCGTATCGCACGGCAAGGGTCCAGCCGGGCTATGCAGACATCGATCCGTTCGCCCGGGCGCTCGTCGCGGCCGCGCCTGACCGCCTGGTGTGGGGCAGCGACTGGCCGCACGTGAACATGGAGCAGGGCAAGCCGATGCCCTCGGACGGAGCATTGCTCGACAAACTGGCGGATTGGGCGCCGGACGAAGCGACGCGCCGCAAGATTCTCGTCGTGAATCCGGAGCGCCTGTACGGGTTCGATCCCGTCTGATGCCGCACTCCCACCGCTCATATAACCGCACAGGAGACATCGCATGAATCACCCGATGCACCGCAGGCTCGCCTGCGCCATCCTCACCCTCGCATTCGCGGCGCTTGGCGGGCCAGTGCAAGCCCAAGACTATCCTTCACGGCCGATTCGCGTGGTCGTTCCGTTCCCGCCGGGTGGCGGTGGGGACGTGCTGATGCGACCCTTCGGAAGGAAACTTTCCGAGGTGCTCGGGCAGCAGGTGATAGTGGATAACCGTGGCGGCGCCAACGGAAACATTGGCGCGGCCGCAGTGGCCAAGTCGGCACCGGATGGATATACCCTGCTTTTGGGCAACAGCTCGCTGCCGATCAGCGCATCCCTGTACGACAAGCTCACTTTCGACCCGTCGAAGGACCTCACGATGATCGGGCTGGTAAGCAACACGCCCAGCGTTCTCGTCGTGCATCCGTCCGTTCCGGCCCACAACATGGCGCAACTGATCGCGCTCGCCAAGTCGCAACCCGGCAAGCTGAACTTTGGATCGGCGGGAGCGGGCAGCACGCCGCATCTCTCGGTTGAACAGCTCAAGACGATGGCCGGCCTGGACATGGTCCACGTGCCGTACAACGGAAGTGGCCCGGCCGTGGCGGCGGTGCTGGCCGGCGATGTCCAGGTGCTCGTGACGAATCTCGGACCTCTGCTTGCGCAGATCCGGGCCGGCAAGGTGCGTGCGCTGGCGGTCACCAGCGCCCAGCGTGTGGCGGTGTTGCCCGACGTGCCCACCATCGGTGAGACGGTAAAGGGATACCAGTCGCGCACGTGGTATGCGCTGATGGGGCCCGCCAACCTGCCGTCGTCGGTTGTCAGCAAACTGAATGCGGCCATCGCGAAAAGCTTGAGCGCGCCCGACGTGAACAAACAACTGCAGGAGATGGGCTATGAGCCCGAAAGCAACTCTCCTCAGGCGATGAGTGCGATATTCCGAGAGGACATCGCGACCTGGGGGCAGGTGATCAAGGCGTCCGGCGCGAAAGTCGAGTAGGCATCGCGGCATTGACGCGCGACTTGCAAGGTTTGACGCGGCGCGCGCAAGCAGCAGCCGCTAGAGCCCCAGCACCTTGTCGAGCGTGATCGGGAAGTCGCGCACGCGCCGCCCGGTCGCATTGAAAATTGCGTTCGCCACGGCCGCGCCCGCACCGCTGATACCGAGTTCGCCGACGCCCTTGATCTTCAAGGGGTTCGCCTTGTCGTCCACCTCCGGCAGGAAGATCGCCTCGATCCGCGGGATGTCCGCGTGCGCTGATACGTGGTACTCGGCAAGGTCGTGGTTGGCGAAGAAGCCGTGACGCTGGTCGAGCGCGCCTTCCTCGTGCAGCGCGCTGCTCACGCCCCAGATCATCCCGCCGATGGCCTGCGACCGTGCCGTCTTCGGGTTCAGGATGCGCCCCGCCGCGAATACGCCCAGCATGCGGCGCAGCCGCACCTCGCCCGTCACTGCGTCCACGGCGACCTCTGCGAATTGCGCGCCGTATGACTGCTGCGAATACTTGCTGTCCATCTCGCCGGGCTCGATCGCGCCCTCGGCTTCGATCGGCCCTTTCAAGCCGCGATCCATCATCAGGCGCAGGTTTTCGCAGGCCAGCAGCACGGCGGAGCCCGACGACGCGGCGCCGAACGAGCCGCCCGAGCCGGAGCTGGGCGGGAAGTCGCTGTCCCCGAGCAGCACCCTCACTTTCGCCGGCGCGACGCCGGTGGTCTCGGCCGCGATCTGCGTGAGGATGGTGTACGTCCCGGTGCCGATGTCCGTCATCGCGGTGCGCACCTCCAGCGTCCCGTCCGCCTGCAGCGACACCTTGGCCTTCGCTTTCATCAGGTGGTTGCCGCGCGAGGCGGCGCACATTCCCATGCCGATCTGCCAGCGTCCCTCGCGCACCTGCGCAGGCTCGGCCACGCGCCGGTGCCAGCCAAAGCGATCGGCGCCCTGGCGCAGGCACGCAACGAGCTGCCGCGTCGAATACGGGATGTGCTTTTCGGGATCCAGCTCCGGCTCGTTGCGAAGACGCAGCTCGACGGGGTCTATACCGAGCTCGTGCGCGAGTTCGTCCATCGCACTCTCGAGCGCCAGCAGCCCCACGGCCTCGCCCGGGGCGCGGCATGAATCGGCGCGCGGGAGATCGAGCTCGCGCACGCGGTGGCGCGTCATCAGGTTGGGGGTTGCATACAGGTTGCGCGTCGCCTGGGCCGCCGGCTCGAAAAAATCGTCGCCCCGTGCCGCGTGGCACCACACCTCGTGACCGACCGCCAGCAGCTTGCCATCGGGCTGAGCGCCCAGGCGCACGCGTTGCACGGTCGGCGTGCGATGCGTGGTGATGTGGAACATCTGCTGGCGCGTGAGCGCCGTCTTGACCGGCCGTCCCAGCTGGCGTGATGCGATCGCCGAGAGGATCACGTCGGCGTAGACGGGCAGCTTGCCCCCGAACCCACCGCCGATGTAGCGGCTGACGATGCGCACGTTCTCCACCGGCATCTTCAGCGTATTGGCGACACGCTTTTGCGCATGCTCGACCATCTGCGTCGAGCAATGCACCACCACCTTGTCGCCCTCCCACCAGGCCACGGTGGCATGCGGCTCCATTTGCGCGTGGATGTGGAACGGCGTCGTGTAGGTCGCATCCAGCTTGACCGCTGCCTGCGCGAAACCCTGTTCGAAGTCGCCGGCACCGGAGTCGGGCTCGCCCTCCGACGGTGACGGCTTGTGGGTGTCCTGCAAATGGCCAGGCCAGTCGAACTCGGCCGGCTCGGCGTCGATGCGCACTTGCACCAGCAAGGATGCCGCCCGCGCCGCTTCCAGCGTCTGCGCGACGACCAGCGCCACCGGCTCACCGTAAGCTTCCACTTTGTCGTCGTCGAGGTAGCCCATTGGACGCTCGAAACGCTGGCTGTCGTCCGTGACGTAGTGGGCCTGCGGCGGCGCGTTGTGGTGCGTGAGCACCAGCAGCACGCCCGGGGCGCGCTCGGCCTCGCGCGTATCGATCTCGGCGATGCGGCCCTTCGCCACCGGCGACTCGACGATCCAGCCGTACGCAGGCGCCTCGGGCGCCTCACGCACTTCGTAGGCGTAAGGCGCCTGGCCGGTCACCTTCAGCCGGGCATCGACGCGGTCTATCGGCGAGCCGACCTGCCCCTCGCGGTTGTCGTCGAGCGCATTGTGCGCGGCGGGCTGGTCCATCTTCATGATTGGGTCCTCCCTTGCGCGGCTTCCTCGAGCGTGCCGGCGATGACGCGCCGGGTGAGCGGGATCTTGAAGTCGTTGTGCCCCTGACCGTGCGCTCCTTGCAGCACTGCATCGGCCGCGGCGTTCGCAGCCGCATCGCCGCACGTCTGTCCGGTCAGCGAGTCTTCCGCCTGCGGCACGCGCCAAGGCTTGTGCGC
>JAQGMT010000293.1 GCA_028292185.1 Ramlibacter sp.
CGCACGCGCGACGAACAGGCGGCGCATGCACAAGCCTTGGCCGAGATCGTTGCACGCACTTCGTGGGACAGCACCGCGCAGGCGATGGCCGAACTGATCGCGCAGGCGGACGAGGCCATCATGGAGCATGACCAACCCGCGCAGGCGCAGCCAACGAGCGACGACAGCGCGCCCCGGCATCTGGCGAACGCGGCGCAGGCCGTGTCGGTGGTGGGGCCTTCGGCTTCGCAGCAGCGGGCTTCGGCGGCAGGTTGACACTCCCGGCCCTGCGGCGGGGCCGAGGCGATGCTTTGGTTTGATCCAAGCATCGCCTTCGCCGCATCCGAAAACAGCATCTCATCCACGGGTTATTTGCCGCCGGGCGGTCGAAGCGGCGCGCACACGAGCCTGCATGGGCGACTGCTCACTTGCGCACGCGCCATGGTCCCACCAATGGCGCGGCGCTGCTTCCTGCGCCTAAACGCCGCGGCCCGTCGGGCGCCGGGGGCCTTGACCGGCCTGCCGCCGCATAGGCGCAAACCATGACGCGTGGACCCTGCCCGGCTCCCTACAATCCGCTTTGCACCGGGCCCGCCAAGGCGCCCTTCCCGTTTTCGCCATGAGGCATTAGCTTTAGGAGACACAACATGAATCGTCGTGACGCCATCACCGCCGTGGGCGCGGTCGCCCTCGGAGGCGCCCAGCAGGCTTTCGCGCAGCAGCCCATCATCGTCAAGTTCAGCCACGTCGTGACCAACGACACCCCCAAAGGCAAGGGCGCCCTCAAGTTCAAGGAACTCGCTGAAAAATACACCGGCGGCAAGGTGAAGGTGGAGGTTTACCCGAACTCCACGCTCTACAAGGACAAGGAAGAACTGGACGCGCTGAACAGCGGCTCGGTGCAGATGCTGGCGCCGTCGACCGCCAAGTTCCGTCCCATTGGCGTTGCGGAATTCGAAGCGCTCGACCTGCCCTACATCTTCGCCAACGATGCCGAATACGAAAAGGTCGCGACCGGCCCGATCGGCACCTCGCTGCTCAAGAAGCTCGAGACCAAGGGCATCGCCGGGCTGGCTTACTGGGACAACGGCTTTCACATGGTCTCGGCCAACAAGCCGCTACTGATGCCGGCCGACTTCCAGGGCCTGAAGATCCGCATCTCGGGCTCGAAGGTGGCCGACCTGTACTTCCGCGCGATGGGCGCGCTGCCGCAGATCATGGCGTTCTCGGAGGTGTACCAGGCCCTGCAGACCGGCGTCGTCGACGGCTGCGAGAACACGCCCTCGAACTACTACACGCAAAAGTTCTACGAAGTGCAAAAGCACATCACGGTGTCCAGCCACGCGCACCTGCAATACGCTCTGATCGCCAACGCGAAATTCTGGAACGGCCTGCCCGGCCCGATCCGGGTGCAGATGGACAAGGCGGTGAAGGAAGCGACGGATTACTCCAATTCGATCGCCCGCCAGGAAAACGCCGACGCGCTCGCGAAGATCAAGGAAGCGGGCAAGAGCACGCTGCACACGCTCACGCCCGCACAGGTGACGGCATGGAAGACCGCGTTCAAGCCGGTTTACAAGGATGCGGAGAACCGCGTCGGCAAGCAGATCGTGGATCAACTCCTGGGCGCCGCCGGCATCAAGGTCTGATCCCCTCCCCGCGCCACCACTCACAAAAACAAGAAGGCCCGGTCTGCTGAACAAACTGCTCAATCATCTGGAGGAGTGGCTGATTGCCACCCTGATCGCGGTGGCGACCTCGATCGTGTTCTTCGCGGTGCTGCATCGCTACGGCACATCGAGCTCGATCGACAACGCCAAGTGGCTCGAGGCGCACGGCATGCCGCTCGCCGCGGCGCCGCTGCGCGCCATCTTCAAGTGGCTCTCGAGCATGGACGTGTCGTGGGCGCAGGAGCTGTGCATCTACCTGTTCATCTGGATGGCCAAGTTCGGCGCCGCCTACGGCGTGCGCACCGGCATTCACGTGGGCGTCGATGTGCTGGTCATGCGCATGGAGCCCGCGCGTGCAAAGAAGGTGATCCTCTTCGGTCTTTTGAGCGGCGCCTTCTTCACTGCCGTCATCGCCAATTTCGGCGCGCACTTCACCTGGGGCGTGTGGGAGTCGGGCACCCGCTCGAACGACCTCGAAGTGCCGATGTGGATGGTCTACATGGCCATTCCGCTCGGCTCCACGCTGATGTGCTTCCGGTTCCTGCAGGTGGCCTGGTACTACTGGCGCACCGGCGAGCTGCCGCATCATGACGTGGGGCACGTGGAAGGCATCGACGAGAACGTCGCGCCGGCGGAAGTGCGTGCCGCGGCAGCGCCCGAACCAGCGCCGGTCAAGCCGCGCACCGGCGGCCGGGGCATGAGCATCGCGCTCATGCTGCTGCCGTTCCTGTTGCTGGGTCTGGGCCTGCTGGCCAAGCATGGCGTGATCGAGGCCGGTGGCGGCCTGCGTGCCACGCTGGTGTTCGGCCTGCTGATCTCGCTGATGCTGACGGGCATGCCGATCTCCATCGCGCTGGGGCTGACGGTGCTCAGCTTCATGTACACGCTCACGGACGTGTCGCTCGACTCGGTGGCGATGAAGCTGTTCACCGGCATCGAGAACTTCGAGATCATGGCGATCCCGTTCTTCATCCTGGCAGGCAACTTCCTGACGCACGGGGGCGTGGCGCGGCGGATGATCAATTTCGCCACCTCGATGATCGGCCATTGGCACGGTGGGCTCGGACTGGCGGCGGTGATGGCCTGCGCTTTCTTCGCCGCGGTGTCCGGTTCGTCGCCGGCCTGCGTGGTGGCGATCGGCTCCGTGGTGATGCCGGCGATGGTCGCGCAGGGCTTCCCGCCGCGTTTCGGCGCGGGCGTGGTGACGACTTCAGGGGCCCTGGGCATCCTGATCCCGCCCTCCATCGCGATGGTGCTGTACTCGGTGTCCACAAACACCTCGGTCGGCAAGCTGTTCATCGCCGGCGTGATCCCGGGCATCATGCTCGCGACCATGCTCGGGCTCACCACCTGGTACCGGGCGCGCAAGGGCGGCTACCCGCGCATGGCGAAGGCTGATTGGGGCCAGAGGTTCAAGGCCGCGCGTGAATCGTTCTGGGGGCTGGCGCTGATCGTCATCGTGATCGGCGGCATCTACTCGGGTGTCTTCACGCCGACGGAGGCGGCGGCCATGAGCGCGGTCTACGCGTTCGTCATCGCCGTGTTCGTCTACAAGGACCTGCGGCTGCGCGACGTGCCGCGCGTGCTGCTGACTTCGGCGAACATGAGCGCGATGCTGCTGTACATCATCACCAATGCGGTGCTGTTCTCGTTCCTCATGACCAGCGAGCAGATCCCGCAAGGCATGGCGGATTGGATGGCCAACCAGGGCCTGGGCAAGATCGGCTTCCTGCTGCTGGTGAACCTGATGCTATTGGCAGCAGGCAATGTGATGGAGCCATCGTCGATCATCCTGATCACGGCGCCCATCCTGTTCCCGGTGGCGATGAAACTCGGCATCGACCCGATCCACTTCGGCATCCTGATCACCGTGAACATGGAGGTGGGCCTCTGTCACCCGCCGGTGGGGCTGAACCTTTATGTGGCCTCGGGCATTGCCAAGATGGGAATCACCGAGTTGACCAAGGCGGTGCTGCCCTGGCTTGGGACCATGCTCGTGTTCCTGCTGATCATCACCTACGTCCCCGAGATCTCGCTGTTCCTGCCGCGGCTCCTGGGCATGTAGAAGCGCTGATTGGGCTGCTCTGCGTTGCAGCCCGCCGGCTCAGAGCTTGCGGCGGATGATCGTCGCGCGTTGCGCGTCTTCCTTGAAGGCGTACTCACGCTCTCCGTTGCGCCACGTGCCCATCCAGAGCATGTTTGCCGTGATCACGTCGTGATCCTGGATGTTGAACGGCTTGTCATAAGTGGTGATCACGCCCGGATACGGACGGGGCAGGTTTTCCAGCGCCTTCTTCAGCCCCGGCCCGGAGAGGTCGCCCTTGGACTCGAATATGGCCCGCAGCAACAGGTGCACCGAGTCATAAGTCTGCGCCGCGGACATCAGGGAGCCGATCGGCAGTTCTTTCGAAAGCTTGCCGTAAGCGGCGAGGAAGGCGCGATTGCGCTCCATGTAGATGTTCGGCAGCACGGTCTGCACCATGAAGCCGCCTTCCACCGCGCCGCCCGAGCTGGCAAACGCGGAAGCGTGCGACAAGCCCCACGGGGCGAAGTACGGCACGTTCCATTTCACTGCGGCTCGTGCGGCGGCGATGACGCCTTCCTCGGGACCGACGGTCCAGCCGATCAAGGCCTGCGCCCCGCTTTTCTTGAGCTCGGTAAGTTCGTCCGTCAGCGATTTCACGCCCACCTTGAAGCGCATCACGGTCGGGGCAGGCAGCCCCGCCTTGCTGATCGCGGCTTCCAGGTCCTTCAGGCCGCCATCGCCGTAGCCGGAGGTGTCCACCAGCAAGGCCACCTTCTTCAGGCCGCGCCGCACGATGTCGTCCACCAGGAACTGCGACTGCAACGCGTCGCGGGCCGAAGTGCGGAAGATGAAACTGTCCTTGGCCGGATACTTGCTGGTGATGCTGGTGCCGGTGGCACACGGGACAATCAGGATGCTCTTGTTGTTCTGGAACACGTCCAGTGCCTTCATCGCCACGCCGGAGTTGCAGAAACCGATGGTGGCCTGCACCTTCTCTTTCAGCACCAGGTCTTCGGCCATCTTCAAACCGGTGTCGTTGTCCGCCTTGTCGTCGCGGATCACCAGCTCGAATTTGCGGCCAAGATAGCCGCCGACCTGGTTGATTTCGTCCACGGCCACTTGTGCCCCCACCCTGGCGCTGTTGCCCATGTCCGACGAACCGCCGGTCAGGGGGAAGATAATCCCGATGCGTACCGGCTGTTGGGCCGATTGCAGGGGAGAGTCGGCGGCGATGGCCGCCGCGCCTGCGAAGAGACCCAGGCCCAGGAGGAGAGAGGTGCGGAAATGGTCTAACATGTGTGCAAACTCCTATTTCTGTGTCAGACTGTAACTCGTTCTAAAGCGGCACACAAGCCCTGAGCGGTAAAATCGCGGCCCCTGGAGAGTTGGCAGAGCGGTTGAATGCACCGGTCTTGAAAACCGGCGATGTCGCAAGACGTCCGTGAGTTCGAATCTCACACTCTCCGCCGGGTTA
>JAQGMT010000315.1 GCA_028292185.1 Ramlibacter sp.
TCTCGATCCGCATCGGCATGGAAAAACGCCCCAACGGCGAAACCGCCTACTTCGTCGCCGACCGCGGCGCCGGCTTCGACATGGCGCATGCGTCGCGGCTTTTCGGCGCGTTCCAGCGCCTGCACACCCCCACCGAATTCGAGGGCACCGGCATCGGCCTGGCGCTGGTGCAGAAAATCGTTTCCGGCCATGGCGGCCGCATCTGGGCCGAAGCCAAGCCGGGCGAAGGCGCAACCTTCTACTTCACGCTGGCTTGAGCGGCGTGCGGGCATGAGCCAGGGGCAGTGCTCGGCGCAAACGTTCGGCGGGCGAATAGTCTGGTTTTGGTCGATACTGCGGTGATGGAACTTCCCGCCACCGTCTTGCGGCGCGCACGAATGGCCGTTCGTCCCGCAATCGGCTTGCTGTTGGCCCTGACGCTGGCGGGAGAAGCAGTATCGGCGGATGTCCGCGTATTCAGTGGCGGCGCGCCCCAGGCTGCGCTGCGCCAACTCGCTCCCGAGTTCGAGCGGGCCACGGGTCATCGGGTGCAGTTCACCTTCGATCTGGTGACGCAGATCCAGCGCAAGCTGGCCGCGGGCGAACCGGCGGACCTCGTCATGCTGCCGGTTCCCTTGCTCGCGGAGACGCACAAAACAATCCCTCTTCGTGCTGAGGGACGCATGACCCTGGCGCGTGTCGGCATCGGGGTCATTGTGCGGCGGGGCGCCACGCTGCCGGACATTTCCACTTCGGACAGCGTGCGCAAGATGCTGCTGGACGCCCGGGCCGTTACCTGGGCGGATCCGAGCACTCCCACCGGCAGCCACCTGGGCCGGGCGATCGCGCAGCTCGGAATCGCCGAGCAGGTGCAGCCCAAACTGATCGCGCGGGCGGCTATCCAGGGGGGAGCCGACCTGGTCGCAAGTGGCGACGCCGATGTCGGCCTCTATCTGGTCAGCGAGGTGCAGGCCGCGAACGGCGTCACCTTGGTCGGACTGTTGCCGCCCTCGGTGCAAAGTTTCGTCGTCTATGGCAGCGCCGTTCCTGCCTACAATGCCGCACCCGAGCCGGCGCTGGCGTTCATCAAGTTCATGTCCGACCCGGCCACGAACGAGCGGTGGAAGGCCGCCGGCTTCGAGCTGATGGGTAGTCGCTAGTCATTTTTTCGAATTGGAGAAGCCATGAAATCCAGCTCACTTGCACGCTGCTTGTCCGCTCTTTGCGTGGCCCTGCTCACCGCGGGCGCTGCCTGCGCCGCCGATCTGAACGTGATGATTTCGGCGGGCTTTCATGGCGTCTATTCCGAATTGGCTCCGGCCTTCGAACGCGCCAGCGGACATCACCTGGTCACCACGCGCGGCCCGTCGATGGGCGACTCGCCCGAAGCGATTCCCACGCGGCTTCGCAAGGGCGAAGCCGCCGATGTGGTGATCCTGGACGGAGCGGCCGCCGACGAGCTCGGCAAGCTCGGCATGGTGCGGGCCGACAGCAAGACGGAGCTGGCGCGCTCGCTGGTGGGCATGGTCGTGCGCGCCGGGGCCGCGAAGCCGGACATCGGCAGCGTGGACGCATTTCGCAATACGCTGCTCGCCGCGAAGTCGATCGCCTACTCGGACAGCGGCAGCGGCACCTATATTTCGACCACCATGTTTCCGAAGCTCGGAATCGCCGACCAGTTGGCGGCCAAGAGCCGCAAGGTGCGGGGGCCGCCTTCCGGTGAGCCGGTCGCCGCCGTCGTCGCGCGCGGCGAAGCCGAGCTGGGCTTCCAGCAGGTCAGCGAACTGATTCACGTGCCGGGCGTGACCTATGTGGGTCCGCTGCCGGCGCAGCTGCAGCCCGGGTTCACTTTCGCCGGCGCGCTGACCAGCAACGCACGCGAACCCGACGCGGCCAAAGCGCTGCTGCGCTACCTGGCATCACCCGACGCAGCGGCCGTGATCACCAAGGCCGGACTGGCGCCACCTCCTGCCCGTTAGCACGCGGCGAAGGACTACTTCGGCGATGACGACCCTTCAACAACTCCTGGGCATCGAGCTTCCCATCATCCAGGCGCCGATGGCCGGCGTGCAAGGCAGTGCGCTGGCCATCGCGGTATCGAACGCGGGCGGGCTCGGTTCGCTGCCGTGCGCGATGCTCGGCCCCGAGCCGATGCGCAAGGAACTGGCTTCCATCCGCGCGCAGACAGACAAGCCGTTCAACGTCAATTTTTTCTGCCACACGCAGCCCGAGCCGGACGCCGCAAGCGAATCGGCCTGGCGGGCTGCGCTGGCCGGCTACTACTCGGAATTCGGCATTGAGCCGGCGCCGCCCGCGGCGGGACCGGCGCGCTCGCCCTTCAACGCCGAAGCCGCCGAGGTGCTTGCGCAATTCAAGCCGCCGGTGGTCAGCTTTCATTTCGGCTTGCCATCGCACGAATTGCTCGAGCGGGTGCGCAGCTGGGGCGCCAAGGTCCTTGCGTCGGCCACCACGGTCGAAGAGGCGCTTTGGCTCGAGCGGCAGGGCGTGGACGCCATCATCGCGCAGGGCCTGGAAGCAGGCGGCCACCGCGGCATGTTCTTGACCGAGGACGTCAGCACGCAGGTCGGCACCTTCGCGCTGGTGCCGCTGGTCGCCGCCGCAGTGAAGCTGCCCGTGATCGCGGCCGGGGGCATTGCCGATGCGGCGGGCGTGGCCGCGGTGATGCGCCTCGGCGCGGCGGGCGCGCAGGTGGGCACCGCTTATATGCTGTGCCCCGAGGCGACCACCAGCCGCGTGCATCGGGCGGCGCTCGCAAGCGAGGCCTCGCGCGTCACGGCAATCACCAACGTGTTCACCGGGCGTCCCGCTCGCTCGATCGTGAATCGGATGGTGCGAGAGCAGGGCCCGATCAGCGCCGCGGCTCCGTGCTTCCCGCTGGCCGCCACCGCCATGGCGCCGTTGCGCGCCAAGGCCGAAAGCCTGGGCACCGGCGACTTCTCGCCCCTGTGGGCGGGCCAGAACACCAGCGGCTGCCGCGACATTGCCGCGTCCATCCTCACGCGCGAGCTGGCCGGGTTGCGATGATTCACATCCGCGACATCGATCATGTGGTCCTGCGCGTGGTGGACCTCGATCGGATGCTGGCCTTCTACTGCGACGCGCTCGGATGCCCGGTGGAGAAGCGGCAGGACGACCTCGGCCTCGTCCAGCTGAGGGCCGGCCGATCGCTGATCGACCTGGTGCCGCTCGATGGCAAGCTGGGAAAAGCCGGAGGCGCGGCGCCAGGCGCGCAGGGCCGCAACCTGGATCACTTCTGCCTGCGCGTGGATCCTTTCGATGAGGCGGCGATCCGCGCCGAACTGGCGGCGCACGGTATCGAAGCCGGTCCGGTGGAGTCGCGCTATGGTGCGCAGGGCACCGGGCCCTCGATGTACCTGAACGATCCGGAAGGCAACGTGGTGGAGCTCAAGGGCCCGCCCACCGAGCCCGCCTGAACCCAAGGCGGCGCGCTGCTCAGCGCAAGCTGAACATGTCCGCCAGCGCTTCGCGGTATTTCGACAGCCCCACCGACATGGTGCTGAAATGCGAACCGCCTTCGACCAGCAGGAAGCGCTTGCGGCCATTCGCCGCCTCGTAGAGTTTGCGGCCGAGTTCGCTGTTGATCAGGTTGTCGCTGTCGCCGTGCACCACCAGCAGCGGTGAGCCGATCTTGGCGACTTTGCGAACCGACTCGAAGCGCTGCGTGATCAGCGGCCCGAGCGGGATCCAGCCCCACTTCATGCTGCTGGCGACGTCGGAAATGGAAGTGAAGGTGCCTTCGACGATGGTGCCGCGCTCATCGTCCACCTTGGAGGCCAGATCGATGGCGATCGCGCCGCCCAGCGAATGGCCGAAGATGTAGCGCGGGCGTGTCCCATACTTCGCGGCCAGCCAGTCCCAGGCGGCGCGAGCATCTTCGTAGGCCATGTCTTCCGAGGGCAGGCCCGGCGTGCTCTTGCCGAAGCCGCGATAGTCGATGGCCAGCACCGAGAAGCCCAGCTCCTGCATGCGCCGGATGCGCGGCGAGGAACCCTCGACGTTCCAGCGGGCGCCGTGCAGGTACAGCAGCACCGGCCCATCGTCCTTATGCCGGGCCGACGCCAGCCACAGGCCGTGCAGCCGCCCCGGCTCGCCCGTGACCTTGGAGTTGAAGTCGATCCAGATCTCGTCCATGTCCCCGGCCAGCGCGGCCGAGCCGCCCCAGCTCTGATCGCTGGGCTGGAAGATCCAGGCGCGCTGCTTTTCGTCCAGCGTGCCGCAGCCCACCGTCAGGAGTGCGGCCAGGGCGGCCGCTATGGAGAATGGGATCCAGCGATTCATCTGCCGGTCGGAGTGGCTCAGGCGCGGAAAGTTCTATCGCCCGCGCATGAACAGCGCATCCAGCTCGCGCACCGACAGCTGGCGCCAGGTGGGGCGGCCATGATTGCATTGGTCCGACCGTTCGGTCTGCTCCATTTGCCGCAAGAGGGCGTTCATCTCGTCGATGGTGAGTTTGCGGTTGGCACGCACCGCGCCGTGGCAGGCCATCGTGCCCAGCAATTCGTTTTGCGCGCGCTGGATGACGGTGCTGGCTTCGTGTTGCGCCAGCTCCGCCAGCACGCTGCGCGCCAGTTCCACCGCATCGCCTTGCGCCAGCGAGGTGGGCACCGCGCGAACGGCCAAGGTCTTGGGTGAGAAGGCAGTGATTTCCAGACCGAGGGTTTCGAGGGTGGCCGCGCAAGCCTCGGCCGTCGCGATTTCCTGCGGCGTGGCCGCGAAAGTGGCGGGGATCAGCAGCGGTTGGCTGGACAGGCTCGCAGCGCCGGATTGTTCGCGGGTCTGGTCCATCTGCGTTTTCAGGCGCTCGTACACGATGCGCTCGTGCGCCGCATGCATGTCCACGATCACGAGCCCCTGGCGGTTCTCCGC
>JAQGMT010000352.1 GCA_028292185.1 Ramlibacter sp.
TGATGATGGTCTCGCGATAGTCGATCGAGACAACCGACTTTCCGTTCTCGCGTCGCGAATGCGAAATCCATCCGACATCGTTGGGGTTCAGCCGAAACGGCCGGTAATGTAATCCTCGGTCGCCTTCTTGCGCGGCTTGAGGAAGATCGTGTCGGTCTCGTCGAACTCGATCAGCTTGCCCAGATACATATACGCCGTGTAATCGGAGACGCGCGCCGCCTGCTGCATGTTGTGGGTGACGATCACCACTGTGTAATCCTTCTTCAGCTCGGCGATCAGCTCCTCGATGCGGCCGGTGGAGATAGGGTCCAGCGCCGAACAGGGCTCGTCCAGCAGCAGCACTTCGGGCTTGATCGCAATGCCGCGCGCGATGCACAGGCGCTGCTGCTGGCCGCCCGACAAGCCCGCCCCGCTTTGCGAGAGCTTGTCCTTCACCTCGCCCCACAACGCCGCCTGGCGCAGCGCCCATTCGACGCGGTCGTCCATGTCCGACGCGCCCAGGGTCTCGAACAGGCGCACGCCGAAAGCGATGTTGTCGTAGATCGACATGGGAAAGGGAGTGGGCTTCTGGAACACCATGCCGATCTTGGCGCGGATCAGCGCGACATCCTGTTTTGAAGTCAGCAGGTTCTCGCCATCCAGCAGGATCTCGCCCTCGGCCCGTTGGTCCGGGTACAACTCGTACATGCGGTTGAAGGTGCGCAGCAGCGTCGACTTGCCGCAGCCCGAAGGCCCGATGAAGGCGGTCACCTTGTTCTCGGGGATTTCCAGGTTGATGGACTTGAGCGCGCGGAACTTGCCGTAATGGAAGCTCAGGTCCTTGACCGATATCTTGGAGGCGGGAGCCGGTGCGGCGATTTTGGATTCCATGCTGTCTTCTAGATCTTTGTGCGGGTCAACACCCGCGCGAGAATGTTCAGCCCCAGCACGGCCAGCGTGATCAGGAACACGCCGGCCCAGGCGAGCTGCTGCCAGTTTTCGTAGGGGCTCATCGCGAATTTGAAGATGGTGACCGGCAGGCTCGCCATCGGCTCGCTCAGCTTCGACGTCCAGAACTGGTTGCTCAGCGCCGTGAACAGCAGGGGCGCCGTCTCGCCCGAGACGCGGGCCACGGCCAGCAGGATGCCGGTGACGACGCCGGCACGCGCCGCGCGCAGCGTGATGCTGGAGATCACTTTCCACTTTGGGGCGCCGAGCGCATACGCCGCTTCACGCAGCCCGGCCGGCACCAGCAGCAACATGTTCTCAGTGGTGCGGATGACGATTGGAATCACGATCAGTGCCAGCGAGATCGCGCCGGCCCAGCCGGAGAAGGTTTTGTAGCGCGCAACGAGCACCGCATAGACGAACAGGCCAATGACGATGGACGGCGCGGACAGCAGGATGTCGTTGACGAAGCGCGTGAGCGAACCCAGCCAGCCCTTGTTGTCGTATTCGGCCAGGTAGACGCCGGCCATGATGCCCACCGGCGTGCCGACGAACGTCGCCAGCGCCACCATCAGGAAGGATCCGTAGATCGCGTTGGCCAGGCCGCCGGCTTCGTTGGGCGGCGGCGTCATCTGCGTCAGGGTGGCCCAGGTCAGGCCGGCGACGCCCAGCCGCACGGTTTCCCACAGGATCCATACCAGCCAGAACACGCCGAACACCATGGCCGCGAGCGAAAGCGCCAGCGCGACCTTGTTGACGCGCTTGCGCTGCGCGAACCGGCGCTCGCGCAGCGCGTTGCGATCGGAGGCCTGGACCAGGCCCGCGCCGGTGCCGTGCACGGCGCTCACGCCCGCGCTCCTTCGCGCTTCTTCAATTGCGCGAGCAGCACCTTGGACAGCGACAGCACCACGAAGGTGATGAAGAACAGCACCAGGCCGAGGTAGATCAGCGCGGCCTGGTGCAGGCCGCTGGCGGCTTCGGCGAATTCATTGGCCAGCGCCGAGGTGATGCTGTTGGCCGCCTGGAACAGCGACAGGGAATCGAGCTGGTTGAAATTGCCGATGACGAAAGTCACCGCCATCGTTTCGCCGAGCGCGCGGCCCAGGCCCAGCATGATGCCCCCGATCACGCCGGTCTTGGTATACGGAAGCACCACCCGGTACATCACTTCCCAAGTGGTCGAGCCCAGCGCGTACGCCGACTCCTTGAGCATCGGCGGCGTGACGTCGAACACGTCCCGCATCACCGCGGCGATGAATGGAATGATCATGATCGCCAGGATGATCCCGGCCGAAAGAATGCCGATGCCCACCGGCGGGCCGGAGACCAGCGCGCCGAGATAAGGCACGCCGGCGAACAGGGCCTGCAGCGGCTGCTGCACATAAGTGGCGAGCACCGGGCTGAAGACCAGCAGGCCCCACATGCCGTACACGATGGACGGCACGGCGGCCAGCAACTCGATGGCAGTGCCCAGCGGCCGCTTGAGCCAGGCCGGTGAGAGTTCCGTCAGGAACAAGGCGATGCCGAAGCTGACGGGCACCGCGATGATGAGCGCGATGATCGAGGTGGCCAGCGTCCCGTAGATCATCACGAGGCCGCCGAACTCGCCGGCCACCGGGTCCCAGACGCTGTTGGCGAGAAAGCCCAGCCCGTACTTCTCGATGGCGGGCCACGCACCGATCACCAGTGATGAAAGGATCGCCGCCAGCAGCCCCAGGGTGAGGATCGCGGCCGCCTTGGCGGCCAGGCCGAAGACCACGTCGACCCACGCGGCGCTGCGTGCCGGTGGCTGAGGCCGCGGCGTCATGTCCCGCGCACCGCGCCCCACACCAGGATCGAAAGGGAGCTCATGGCCCGCAAGTGTAGAGGACACGACGGGGCCCCGGCCTTTGCCTAATGCCGTTTCAGGAAGCCGACTTGTAGGCGATCGCTTTGCCCGACGCATCCTTGATGTCGCCCCAGGCCTTTTCGATCTGCGTTTTCACCACCGACGGCATCGGAACGTAATCGAGGTCTTGCGCCGTCTTGTCGCCGTTCTGGTAAGCCCAGGCGAAGAACTTCAGCGCAGCCGCGGCTTCGGCCGGCTTTTCCTGCGCCTTGTACATGATGATGAACGTCGCGCCGGTGATCGGCCAGGCATCCTTGCCGGCCTGGTTGGTGAGGATCTGGTAGAACGATTTCGACCAGTCCGCGCCAGCGGCAGCGGCTTTGAACGAGTTGTCGTCGGGCGCCACGAAGTTGCCGCCCGAGTTCTGCATCAGCGCGTAGGTCATCTTGCTTTGCTTGACGTAGGCGTACTCGACGTAGCCGATCGAGTTGGGCAGCCGGTTCACGAAGGCGGCGACGCCTTCATTGCCCTTGCCGCCCGCGCCGGCGGGCCAGTTCACTGCCGTGCCCTCGCCCACCTTGGACTTCCACTCGGCATTCACCTTGGACAAATAGTTCGTGAAGATGAAACTGGTGCCCGAACCATCGGCGCGGCGCACCGGCGCGATGGCCGCGTCGGGCAACGCCAGCGAAGGATTCAGGGCCTTGATCGCGGGATCGGTCCACTTGGTGATCTTGCCCAGGTAGATATCGCCCAGCACCTGGCCGTTGAGCTTGAGCTGACCCGAGGCGATGCCCTTGATGTTGACGACAGGCACGACGCCGCCGATCACGGTGGGGAACTGCAACTGGCCTTTCTTGCTCAGTTCATCGTCCGTCAGCGGCATGTCCGAGGCGCCGAACGCCACTGTCTTGGAGTCGATCTGCTTGATGCCGGCACCGGAACCCACCGACTGGTAGTTAATCTTGACGCCGGTGGCCTTGTTGTAATCGGACGCCCACTTCGCGTACAGCGGCGCCGGGAAAGTGGCGCCCGCGCCGGTGATGTCTTGCGCGGCGGCGATGCCCGCGAAGCAAAGGGCGGCGATTCCGGCAGTGGCGACTCGCAGATGCAGTTTCATAGAG
>JAQGMT010000365.1 GCA_028292185.1 Ramlibacter sp.
GTGTGGCAGGCCTGAGCACGTAAACGATGCGTCATGTCCGGATCATCGCCAGGCTGGACATCAAGGGGCCGAACCTGATCAAGGGCGTGCACCTCGAAGGGCTGCGCGTCGTCGGCGATCCGCACGAGCATGCGCTGCGCTACTACGCCGAGGGCGCGGACGAACTGCTGTTCATGGACATCGTCGCCAGCCTGTACCAGCGCAACAACCTGTCGGACATCATCAAGCGCACGGCCGATCGCATCTATGTGCCGATCACGGTTGCGGGCGGCATTCGCTCGCTGGACAACGTGAGCGAGATGATGCATTCGGGCGCCGACAAGGTGGCGATCAACACGGCAGCCATCGCCCGGCCGCACCTCATCACCGAGGTTGCGCGGCGCTACGGTTCGCAATGCATGGTGCTGGGGATCGAGGCCAAGCGCGTCGCGCCCGGCCGCTGGGAGGCGTACACGGACAACGGCCGCGAGCGCACCGGGCAGGATGTGATCGAGTGGGCGCGGCGAGCGGTGGAACTCGGCGCGGGCGAGATCCTGGTGACGTCGGTGGACCAGGAAGGCACGCGCAAGGGCTTCGACCTGCCGCTGGTGCAGCAGGTGTGCGATGCCGTCAACGTCCCGGTGACGGCGAGCGGCGGCTTCGGCCGTGCCGAGGACCTCGCAGCGATCGGCGCGACCGGCGTGTCGGGCATTGCGATCGCCGACGCGCTGCATTGGAAGCGCATGACCCTGGCCGAGATCAAGAAGCACGCCACCGAAGCGGGCCTGGATGTGCGGCCACTCGCGCAGGCGCCCGCATGAGCGTTCCCGTCACGGTGCTCGATTACGGAATCGGCAACCAGCTGAATGTGCTGCGCGCGCTGGAGCATTGCGGCGCGTCGGTGCGAGTGGTGGACAAGGCTTTCGCCGGCGTGGAGGACGCGCCGCGGCTGGTGCTTCCGGGGGTTGGCGCTTTTGGCGATGCGATGGTTGAACTTCGCGCGCGCGGCCTCGACGATTTGGTGCGCCGTTACGCGCAGACTGGCCGTCCCTTTCTGGGCATCTGCGTCGGGATGCAGGTGATGCTGGATGCCGGCGAAGAAATGGGCGAGCACCAAGGCTTGGGCCTGATCGCCGGCCGCGTCCTGGCTGTACCCGCCACCGGCAGCGACGGCATGCCGCACCGCATTCCGCACATCGGTTGGCGGCCGCTGGAGCCCGCGTCGAGTTGGGAGAACACCTTGCTCGCGGACGTTCAGCCGCGTGAGCGCGTGTACTTCGTGCACTCTTTCTCGGCTGAACCGCAGGACCCGGCGGCGCGGCTGGCCGAAGTGGATTACGACGGCGTGCGCATCTGCGCGGCGGTGCGGCGCGACAACCTGTATGGTTGCCAGTTCCACCCTGAGCGCAGCGCCGAGACGGGGCTCAACGTGCTGCGCCGCTTCCTGCAACTATGAGCGCCAAACAATCACCGGGCCGGACCATCGCGACCATCTGCGCGCGCGGCGGCAGCAAGGGCTTGCCGGGCAAGAACATCCGGCCCTTCGCCGGGCGGCCGCTGATCGCACGTACGATTGCGCAGGCGCTCGCCTGTCCGGGCATCGATGCCGTCTACGTGTCCACGGACGACGCCGAGATTGCGCAGGTGGCCCGGGCTGCCGGTGCGCTGGTTCCTTATATGCGGCCGGCCGAACTCGCCACCGACGAGGCCGGCAAGCTCCCCGTGATCGAGCACCTTGTGTCGTTCCTCGAGAGCCAAGGCGAGCGGATCGCCCGTGTGGTCGACTTGCAGCCAACGTCGCCCTTGCGTGACAGCGCCGATATCAGCGCCGCCTTGCGGGGCAAGCCTGGCGCGCAGCTGGTGCTGAGCGTCTGCGAAGCGGCCGACAGCCCTTATTTCAACCTGGCCGAACCGGATGCTCAGGGCTGGTTGCACCTGTGCAAAGGGCAGGGCAGTGCCCGCCGCCAGGACGCGCCTGTGGTGTACGCCCTGAACGGCGCCATTTACGTGTGGCAGAGGCAGGCGCTGGCCCACGCGGCGGTACACGGTTTGTGGAGCGTGCAGGCGGCGCCCTTCGTGATGCCGCGGTGGAAATCCGTCGACATCGACACGCTCGAAGATTTCGAATACGCGCAATGGCTGGTGCAGCGGCGCGCAGCAGCCGCCGCGCCTTCGACATCGGCGGTGTTCGTGATCGCCGAGGCGGGAGTCAATCACAACGGCGACCTCTCGCTTGCGCTGCGCCTTTGCGATGCCGCCCGCGCAGCCGGAGCCGACGCAGTCAAGTTCCAGACCTTCCGCGCCGAGGACCTGGTGGTTCCGGGCGCGCCGACGGCGCAGTACCAGGCGCGGGAAACCGGTCAGCAGGATCAGTTCGCGCTGCTGCAGCAGCTCGAGCTGTCGCTCGACCAGCACCAAGCTATCCGGGCGCATTGCAAAAAGATCGGCATCGAATTCTTTTCCACGCCGTTTTCGGTGCCGGCGGTCGACATGCTGGTGGGCTTGGGTGTGGCTCGCATCAAGTTGTCTTCCGGGGAACTCACCCATCGGGCACTGGTGGAACGCGCTGCGGCGACACGGCTTCCGCTGCTCGTCTCGACGGGCATGGCGAGCATGGATGAAATCCGCGAGGCCCTCGGATGGATAGGCGCGGCGCGCGGGGACTTGCAGGAGGTCACCGTGCTTCACTGCACGTCGGCGTACCCCGCGCCAGATTCCGCGCTCAATCTGCAAGCCATCCGTTCGATGCAGAGCGATCTGGGATTGCCGATCGGCTACTCGGACCACAGCCTGGGGAGCGAAGCGGCACTGGCTGCGGTCGCAATGGGCGCGACGGTGATCGAAAAGCACCTCACGCTGGATCGCAGTTTGCCCGGCCCGGACCACAGCGCGTCGCTGGAACCGGAACAGTTCAAACAGTTGGTGGATGGAATCCGTCGGGTGTCGGCCATGCTCGGCGATGGCGTGAAGGCGCCCGGCCCGGAAGAAGCCGATACGGCACGCGTCGCCAGGCGCAGTGTCGTGGCTGCGGTGGACATTCCACCCGGTGTGACTATCGATGCTTCCATGCTGGCGTGCCGCCGGCCGGCGACGGGCATTGCGCCGCGCGATCTTGAAGCAGTGATCGGCCGCATCGCCCGTGCGCCTATCGCTGCAGGCAGTGTCTTCACGTGGGACCAGCTCGAGGGAGGGAAGCAGGAATGAGCGCCACCGCATCGCCCCGGCGCGTCATTTACCTCAGCGGCACCCGCGCCGATTTTGGCTTGATGCAAAGCACGCTGACTCGCATCGCCGCCACGCCGGGACTCGAGTTGAGCATCGCCGCAACCGGCATGCACCTGAGCGCCGACCACGGTAACACCATCGATGAAATATGCGCCAGCGGACTGCGTGTCTGCGCTGAGATTCCGGTGGACATGCGCACACGCACCGGCCGCAGCATGGCCCTGGGCATTGCCGAGAGCCTGCGGGGCACGACGGAAGTGCTGGCGCGCGAGCAGCCGGACTTTCTGCTGCTGCTTGGCGATCGCGGCGAGATGCTCGCGGGAGCAATCGCCGCACTGCACCTTGGCATTCCTTGCGTGCACATCCACGGCGGCGAGCGTTCGGGCACCGTCGATGAGCCGGTGCGGCACGCGATCAGCAAATTGAGCAGCTATCACTTCGTCGCCACGGCCGGTTCGCGTGAGCGCCTGCTGCGCATGGGTGAAGATGGGTCGCGGGTCTTCGTCACCGGCGCTCCGGGCCTGGACGGTTTGAGCCCATTGGGCGCGATGCCACGGGGCGATTGCCAGCACGCGCTCGGGATGCCCGAGGAGCCTGCATTCGCGCTGGCGCTTTTCCATCCGGTGGTGCAGCAGGCGGCACAGGCGCGAGCGCAAGTGCAAGCGGTGCTGCAAGCGCTCAATGCCGTTGGCCTGCCGGTGCTCTGGCTGGAACCGAACGCCGATGCGGGCTCGCGCGACATTCTGCAAGCGCTCGACCAAACGACTCTGCCCGCCGGATCGCGCAGGCTCACGCATGTGCCGCGCCCGCTGTTCGCCGCGGCCTTGCGGCATTGCGCTGTGCTGGTGGGCAATTCATCTTGCGGGATCATCGAAGCCGCGACCTTCGGCACGCCCGTCGTGAACATCGGGGACCGCCAGCGGCTGCGCGAGCGCAATGCCAATGTGATGGATGTGGCGGCGGAGCCGGGCGCCATCGAGGCGGGCGTGCGCGCCATGCTGCGTCACGGCCCTTGGCCATGTGACAATCTCTGGGGTGACGGCCAGGCGGGCAAACGCATCGCCGCGCTGCTGGCCACATTGCCGGCCGGGCCCTCGGTTCTTGAAAAGGTAAACAGCTATTGAACCCGCGAGGCCTTCAGTGTCCACGCTCCTGATCCTCGGCGCCGGGGGGCACGGCCGCGTGGTGGCGGACGCCGCCAACGGCTCGGGTGATTGGACGCGGGTGATCGCATCCGATCGCGACCCGGCGCGCTGCCGCGGCGAGTTGATCAGCGGCGTCGCCAGCTTGCCCATCGGCGAAGCCCTCGCGTTGGCGGCGTTCGTTCACATCGCGATCGGAAGCGCCGAGGGCCGCGCGCGGGAAGCCGCTGCAAGCGCTGCCTTGGCTCTGGCCACCGTCATCCATCCGAAGGCGAGCGTGTCGCCGCACGCCGCCGTCGGTGACGGCTGCTTTGTTGCCGCCCAGGCCGTCGTCGCACCGGGCGCCCGCCTTGGGCGCTGCGTGATCGTGAACCATGGGGCGGTCGTCGACCACGACGTGGACGTCGGCGACTTCACGCACATCGCCCCGCTCGTTGCGCTCGGTGGAGGCGTGCGTGTCGGCAGCCGGGTGCTGATCGGCAGCGGCGCTTCGGTGCTGCCCGGCTTGCGCATCGGCGATGACATCGTGGTGGGCGCCGGCGCGCTGGTGTGCCGAGACTTGTCCGAGCCGGGCGTGTATGCGGGCGTTCCCGCCGGGAGATTGAAGTGACGGCCGGCGAATTCGCGGCCCTGTGCGTGCGCGCCGACTGCACGTTGCGCGAAGCCTTGATCGCGCTCAACGACACCGGGCGCGGCATCTTGCTGGTGACCCATCCCGATGGACGCTTGCGACGCACGCTGACCGACGGCGACCTGCGTCGCGCGGCCTTGAACCACGTCAAGGACACGTCGCTGGTTTCCGAATTGCCCGAGCATCCGCCGATCACGCTGGGCACCGACGCGAGCTACGCGCAGGGAATGACGCTGCTGGACCGGCACGTCATCGATCACCTGCCGATCCTCGACGCGACCGGCAAGCCGGTGGACGTGATGTTCCGCCGCGAGCTGTCGCAGCGCATCTGGCTGTCGTCCCCGCACCTCGGCGAAGAAGAGACGGCGTTCGTCGCCGATGCCTTCAAGACCAACTGGATCGCGCCTTTGGGCCCGCACGTGGACGGATTCGAGCGTGAGCTGGCGGCCTACGTTGGCGTGGGTCATGCGGCCGCCGTAAGTTCAGGAACCGCGGCGATTCACCTCGCATTGCTGCTGCTCGGTGTGCGCCCGGGCGACACGGTGTTCTGCTCATCGCTCACGTTCGTGGCCAGTTGCAACCCCATCGTGTACTGCGGCGCCCAGCCCGTGTTCATCGATTCCGACGCCCAATCCTGGAACATGTCGCCCGTTGCGCTCGAGCGCGCGCTCGAGTGGGCCAAGCGTGAAGGCCGGCTGCCGCGTTGCGTGATCGTGGTGAACCTGTATGGGCAAAGCGCGGACATGGACACGATCATGCCGCTGTGCGAGCGCTATGGCGTGCCGGTGCTGGAAGACGCGGCCGAATCGCTGGGCGCGCTGTACAAGGGCCGGCCGAGCGGAAGCTTCGGCAAGATCGGCGTGTACTCCTTCAACGGCAACAAGATCATCACCACCTCCGGCGGCGGCATGCTGGTGGCCGAGGATGCGGCGCTGATGGAGCGCGCGCGCAAGCTGGCGACGCAAGCCCGCGAGCCCGCCCCGCACTACGAACATGCCGAGCTCGGCTTCAACTATCGAATGAGCAATGTGTTGGCGGGCATCGGCCGCGGCCAGTTGCGGGTGCTGGAGCAGCGGGTCGAGCAGCGCCGCAAAGTGTTCGAGCGCTACCGGGATGCGCTGGCCGGCGAGCAGGACCTGCAGTGGATGCCGCAGCCGAGCGGGATGCGCTCGACGCGCTGGCTCACCTGCTTCACGCTGCTTGGCGCGGATGCGGGCGCGCGCCGCGACCTCGTGCTGCGCGCCCTGGAACGGCATTCGATCGAGGCGCGGCCGGTCTGGAAGCCCATGCACCAGCAGCCGTTGTTCGGCGGGGCGCCTTACTTCACGGATGGCGGCGGCGATGTGGCGGCCGGCCTGTTCGACGCGGGCATCTGCCTGCCATCAGGCTCCAATCTCACGCAGGAGCAGCAGGATCGCGTCATCGAGCAGCTGCGTCGAGCGCTCGCGCTGGCGAAGGGGCGGCGTGCGGCTGCCTAGGAACACGCTGCTGCTGCTGGCGACCGATCTGGCGCTGGTGCTGCTCGCGGGCTGGGCCGCTTTCTGGTTGCGGTTCAATTTCGAAATCCCCGACGAGTTCATGCAGCTGGCCTTGCAGGCAGCGCCGTGGAGTGTTCTCGGGTATGGGGTGGGGATGACGCTGGCGCGTGTCTATCGCCAGGTGTGGAGCTACATCGGGCTGCCGGAATTGCGCCAGCTGGCGGCGGGCATCATGTTGGGCGGCTTGCTGACGGCCGCGCTCGTGCTGATGCTGCGGCTGCCCTCGTTTCCGCGCTCGGTGCTGTTGTTGCAGCCACTGATCGCCTTGTTGCTGCTCGGCGCCGCGCGGGCCGCGTGGCGCACGTTCATTGAGCGGCGCGCGCTGGGCCAAGGCACCGGCCGCCGGCTGGTGATCATCGGCTACCTGCAGGATGCCGCGGACGCGCTGCGCGCGTTGAAGGGCTCGCAGCAATGGCTGCCGGTGGGCATCGTGTCGCCCGCGGCCGCTGAAGTCGGACGCTCGATACAGAACGTGCGCGTGCTCGGCCAGACCCGTGCCATCGCCGACATCTGCGCGGCGGCGCAAGCCCATTCCGCACTCATAGCCAGCCCGCCGGGATCGAGCGAACGGCGCGAGGCGCTGATGAGCGCCGCCGGGTCGCGCGTGGCTTTGCTGACGATGCCCCGTCCCGACGAGTGGCTGAAAACCGAAAGCAGCGGGCCGCGCAAGATCGAGCTGGAGGACCTGCTCGGGCGCACGGCCGTGCAGCTGGACGAGGCCGGGCTTTCCGAATTGCTGTCGGGGCAGACGGTGCTGGTCACCGGCGCGGGTGGTTCGATCGGCTCGGAGTTGTGCCGCCAGGTCGCGCGTTTCGGGGTGGCGCGCCTGGTCTGTGTCGACGTCTCCGAATTCGGCGTGTACCAACTCGAGCAGGAACTGCGCGAAGCCAATCCGCAGATGCAGGCGAGCTACTACACCGCGAACGTGCGCGAGCGCGAGCGCCTGCTCGCGATTGCGCAGAAGCACCGGCCCGCCGTGGTGTTCCATGCGGCTGCCTACAAGCATGTGCCGCTGATGGAGGAGCTCAATGAAATCGAGGCGCTGCGCACCAATGTCCTGGGGACCTTGAATGCGGCGCGCGTCGCCGGTGAATGCGGGGCCCGCCGGTTCGTGATGATCTCCACCGACAAGGCAGTGAACCCGACCAATGTCATGGGCGCCAGCAAGCGCCTGGCGGAGCTGGTGGTCCAGGCCGTCGCCGCGGAGTACCCGGGCACCCAATACGTGTCCGTGCGCTTCGGCAATGTGCTGGGCTCGAGCGGCTCCGTCGTGCCTTTGTTCACGGCGCAGATCGCCCGCGGTGGGCCGGTGACGGTGACGCACCCGGAAATCGTGCGCTACTTCATGACCATTCCCGAGGCGGCACAGCTGGTGCTGCAAGCCGGTCTCATGGGACGCTCGGGCCAGATCTTCGTCCTGGACATGGGCGAGCCGATGAAGATCGTGGAACTCGCGCGCATGCTGATCCGGCTGTCGGGAAAGACCGAGCAGGAAATCCCGGTCACGTACACGGGCTTGCGGCCGGGCGAAAAGCTCTACGAAGAACTGCTCGCCGACGACGAGACCACGGAGCCCACGCCGCACCCCAAGCTGCGCGTGGCCAAGACCTCAGGCGAGTTGCCGCAAGTGGAAGCCGTGGTGCGCTGGATCATTGATGCAGGCGCCGCGCCTTCGGGCGAAACGGTGCGCCAGTGGTTGCGAGCGCAGGTGCCGGAGTACGCCCCGCGCTAACCGGCGATGCCGGTGCGGGCGAGCACGTCGCTCACCAGTTCGAGCCGCACCAGCGGGTTGTCCAGCTCCATCATTCTTTGCTTCAGCTGCACCGGCAGGGGCAGCAGCTCGCACCAGCGATTGGCGACCCAGCCGCAATCGTCCAGCCGCCACGGTCCTTGCAGCGGCATCTGGCCGGGCGCATCCGCTTTTTGCTGGAGCGTGGCGATCAACTTGCCCAGCGCCGTCGCGGTGAGTTTCAGGTCCTCGGGAATCTCGACGGACATGTCGGCCGGGAGGCGCTCCACGTCGGCAATCCACAGGCCGTGTTTGAGCTGGTCGCTGGAAGTGATGCGAAAGCGCTGGGCGCCGCTGGCGCGGATCATCATCAGGCCGGGCCGTGGGTTCTCCAGTTCGCTGATCGTCGCGAGGGTGCCGACGCTCGAGAAGGCCTCCTTGCCGCCCGGCTGGCGCACTTCGCTGCCCTGGGTGAGCAAGACCACACCGAAAGGCGCGCCGGCCTTGTGGCAGCGCGCGATCATGTCCAGGTAACGCACCTCGAATACGCGCAGCTGCAGCACGCCGCCGGGGAACAGCACGGCGCCCAGGGGGAACAGCGGCAGGGACTGCAAGGTGAGGGCAGACATCGGTATCGGCTTCCTGCCCGCTATCATCCCACGACCCCACTTTCAGGCGTCCATGGCCTACCAAATCATTTCATTCTTGCTGGATGTTGCCGCTGGCCTGCTCGGCGGAGCGTGCCTGCTGCGCCTGTACATGCAATACCAGCGCGTCCCGTTCGGCAACCCGGTGGGCCGCTTTGTGTTTGCGCTCACTGACTGGCTGATCCTGCCTTTGCGCAAGCTGCTGCCCTCCATCCGGCGCTGGGACACGGCCAGCGTGGTGGCCGTTTACCTGGTCGAGCTGGCGCAGTTCGGCTTGCTGTGGCTGTTGCTCGGCCGCGCCGGCGGGGCCGGGCTGGTGCCGGTGGCGGCCTTGTTCGGGGTGCTGCGGCTGGTGATCTCGCTGCTCACCGGGCTGGTGATCGTCTACGCCATCCTGTCCTGGGTGCGCGCCGATTCGGCGATCGGCGACGTCATCGAACGCCTGTGCGTGCCCTTGCTGCGGCCCTGGCGCAAGCTGATCCCGCTGGTGGGCGGCATCGACCTGTCAGCGCTGGTGTTTCTGGTGGTGTTGCAGGTGGCCGCGATTGCGCTGGCGGCGTTGCAGGCAGCGATACTGGCTTGATGCCTTGGGGTCAGATCACAATTGTGCTCTGACCCCAACTGATCAGATCAAGCAACCGCGTCAGCCGGCTGCCGCTGCAGCATCGCCAGCGCGTGTGCCACCGTCTTGCGCAGTTCGCGCCGGTCGCAGATGAAATCGATCGCGCCTTTTTGCTGCAGGAATTCGGCGCGCTGAAAACCTTCGGGCAGCGTGACACGCACCGTCGATTCGATCACCCGGGGGCCGGCAAAGCCGATCAGCGCCTTCGGCTCGGCGATCACGATGTCGCCGACGAACGCGAAACCGGCGCTCACCCCGCCCATGGTGGGATCGGTCAGCACGCTGATGTACGGCAGGCCTTTCTTGGCCAGCCGCGTGAGTGCGGAATTGGTCTTGGCCATCTGCATCAGCGACAAGAGGCCCTCCTGCATACGCGCGCCGCCGGTGGCGGTGAAGCACAGGAAAGGGACTTTCTGTTCGACCGCCGACTCGACGCCGCGCACGAAGCGCTCGCCCACGACGCTGCCCATGCTGCCGCCCATGAAGTCGAACTCGAAGGCCGCGACGACGATGCTCACGCTGTGCACCGCGCCGCCCATGACCACCAGCGCATCGGTCTCGCCGGTGTTCTCCAGCGCCTCTTTCAGCCGCTCGGGATAGCGCCGGCTGTCCTTGAATTTCAAGGGATCGACCGGCAGCACTTCCTGGCCGATCTCATAACGGCCCTCGGGATCGAGGAAACCATTGAGGCGGGCGCGCGCGCCGATGCGATGGTGATGGCTGCAGGTGGGGCAGACGTTCTGGTTCTGTTCCAGGTCGGTCTTGTACAAAACCGTTTCGCAGCTGGGGCACTTGACCCACAGGCCCTCGGGCACCTGGTGGCGATCGGCCGGGTCAGTGCGCTGGATCTTGGGAGGAAGAAGTTTTTCGAGCCAGCTCATGGGCAGTCAGGTCCTTGAATGAATCATTATGCGTCCATCGCCGCGCGGATCTCGCGCAGGAATGCGCTCGCGGCGGGGGCCACGCCATCGCGAGGCTGGCCCTCGATCAGCTGGATGATCTTGCTGCCGATCACCACCGCGTCGGCCACCTTGCCGATCGCCTTCGCGGTGGCCGCGTCGCGAATGCCGAATCCAACGCCAACCGGAATGTGCACGTGCTGGCGGATGCGCGGCAGCATCTGCTCGACCGCGCCGGTATCCAGGTGCCCGGCGCCGGTAACGCCCTTGAGCGATACGTAGTACACGTAGCCGCTGGCGACGCGCGCCACCTGTTGCATGCGCTCCGGCGTCGAGGTCGGCGCCAGCAGGAAGATCAGGTCCAGTCCCTTGGCCCTTAACTTCGCCGCGAACTCTTCGCATTCCTCGGGCGGGTAGTCGACGACCAGGATGCCGTCCACGCCGGCCTGCGCGGCGTCGCGGATGAAACTGTCCTTGCCATGCAGGAGGTCGTAGCGCTCCACCGGATTGGCGTAGCCCATGAGCACCACGGGCGTGTTGCCGTCGCGCGTGCGAAAGGAGCGCACCATCTGCAGCACCTGCGTCATGCCGATGCCCAGCGTCAGCGCTTTCTCTCCGGCCTTCTGAATGACGGGCCCATCGGCCATCGGGTCGGAGAAAGGAACACCGAGCTCGATGACGTCGGCCCCGGCACTCACCATGCCGTGCATCAATTCAGGCGTGACGTCCGCGAAGGGAAAGCCGGCCGTGACATAGGGGATGAGTGCCTTGCGGCCTTGCTTCTTGAGATTCGCGAATGTCGCCTGGATGCGGGTCACGATTTGCCGCCCTTCACTTGCAGGCCACGCATGGAGGGTCGATCGTAGAAATCCACGCCCGCCAGATCCGCGACGGTTCCGATGTCCTTGTCGCCGCGCCCGGAGAGGTTCACCAGGATCTTCTGATCGGGTTTCATGGTCGCGGCGAGTTTCATCGCGTAGGCGATCGCATGGGCCGACTCCAGCGCGGGAATGATGCCTTCGGTCCGGCACAGGTAGTGGAACGCCGACAGCGCTTCGGTGTCCGTGATGCCGACGTATTCCGCGCGGCCGATATCCTTCAGCCACGCATGCTCCGGACCGACGCCGGGGTAATCGAGGCCGGCGCTGATGCTGTGCGTTTCGGTGATCTGGCCGTTCTCGTCCTGCAGGATGTAGGTGCGATTGCCGTGCAGCACGCCGGGGCTGCCGCGTTGCAAGGACGCGGAATGCTTGCCGCTGTCCAGGCCTTCGCCGGCCGCCTCGACGCCGATCAGCCGGGTCTTCTCGTGGGGAATGTAGGGATGAAAAATGCCCATCGCGTTGCTGCCACCGCCGACACACGCGACGACGACGTCGGGCTGTCCGCCGGTGAGTTCGGGCATCTGATCGAGGCACTCCTTGCCGATCACGCTCTGGAAGTCGCGCACCATCATCGGGTAGGGGTGCGGGCCGGCCACCGTGCCGATGATGTAGAACGTGTTCTCGACGTTGGTCACCCAGTCGCGCATGGCTTCGTTGAGTGCATCCTTCAACGTCCTGCTGCCCGACTCCACCGGCACGACGCTCGCGCCGAGCAGGTTCATGCGATAGACGTTGGGGCTCTGGCGCTTCACGTCCTCGCTGCCCATGTACACGATGCACTCGAGGCCGTAGCGCGCGCAGATCGTCGCCGTCGCCACGCCGTGCTGGCCGGCGCCGGTTTCCGCAATGATGCGCGGCTTGCCCATGCGCCTCGCGAGCATGGCCTGGCCGATCACGTTGTTGATCTTGTGCGCGCCGGTGTGGTTCAGGTCTTCGCGCTTGAGGTAGATCTGTGCGCCGCCTTGCTCGCGGCTCATGCGTGCGGCGTGATACACCGGCGAGGGCCGGCCGACGAAATGCTTCAGCTCGTAGTGGAATTCCTCGAGGAACTCGGGATCGTGCTGGTACTTCGCGTAGGCATCACGCAATTCATTGATCGCGTGGGTCAGCGTCTCGCTGGCGAAACTGCCGCCGTAGATTCCGAAGTGACCCTTGGGGTCGGGTTGCTGGTAGGAAGGCATGTTGTTCAGGCAAGTTGCGCGTCGGCGGCACGCACTGCCGCGACGAACCGATTGATCTTTTCCGGGTCCTTGATGCCCTTGAGGGTGGCGCCCCCATCGGCGGACACCTCGACGCCGGAGCTCACATCGACGGCCAGCGTCTTACAGCGCTGCCGCACCTGCGCGATGCCATCGGTCACGTTTGCAGGCGTCAATCCACCAGACAAGACGAGGTGAGCGTTGACGCTTGGTGGAAGAAGTGACCAATTGAATGCTTTCCCGGACCCGCCGTAGCCCTCGACATCCGCGTCCAGCAGGATTGCCATGGCGGCGGCGTGATCGGAAGCGAATTTTAGCAAGTCGAAGGAAGCCCCATCCAAGGGGATGCGCGCCGCCCGCATGAAGGGCCGCTTGCCGCCCTCCGTGGACGCCAGGCACTGCTGCGGCGTCTCATCGCCGTGGAATTGCACCGCGCATGCCGGAACTTGAGCGCAGGCTTCGATCACCTTGCCGGGCGCCTCGTTGACGAACAGCAGCACGGGCGTGACGAAGGGCGGCAAGCGCCTGGCCAATTCGGCGGCGCGACGCGGCGTGACGAAACGCGCGCTCTTTTCGTAAAGGATGAAGCCGATCGCGTCCGCGCCGGCAGCGACGGCGGCGTCCACGTCCTGTTCGCGCGTGAGACCGCAGATCTTGATGCGGGTGCGGCGGTTCAGCGGGTGGGCGACGTGAGCCGGGTTCATGGCAGCCAATCATACGCAGGGGTACGGCTGGGCAAATTCCACGAGGCATCGTAGAGGGGGCCGAGGAAATAGAGGCCATCGGGCGAGAACGTGGGGGCGGCCGCGTCGCGGTCGCGCGCCGCGAGCACCTCGGCCATCCACTCCGGCGGCTGCTGGCCTTGTCCAACAACCAGCAGGCATCCCATGATGTTGCGAATCATGTGGTGCAGAAAGGCATCCGCCTGGAAATCGAAGCGCCAGTACGCGCCGCGCCGCGCAACTTCGACACGGGTGATCGTCTTCACCGGCGAGCGCGCCTGGCAGCCGGAGGCACGGAACGAGGTGAAGTCGTGCTGCCCCACCAGCAGCGACGCGGCTTGTCGCATTGCATCCGCATTCAGCGGGCGAAAGACCCATCCCACCCGGCCCGCGTCAACGCTCGGCCGCACGGCCGACTCCAGTACCACGTAGGCATAACGACGCGCCGTGGCGCTAGCGCGTGAGTGGAACGCATCGGGGACCGGCTTGGCCCATTCCACCGCGATGTCGGGCGGCAGAAAGCGGTTGGTGCCGCGGACCCAGGAGAACTCCTCGCGCTGCAGAGCGGTATCGAAATGGACGACTTGCATCAGTGCATGGACGCCGGCGTCCGTGCGGCCGGCACACACGGTGGAAACGGGCTCGGCCGCGAATTGGCCGAGCGCGCTTTCGAGGCGGTCTTGCAGGGTGCGGCCCGACAGCTGGCTTTGCCAGCCTTCGTAGGCCTGGCCGTGGTAACTGATGCCCAACGCCAGCCTCATTGCCAGGCCTTCAATCGAGCGAAACGGAAAGCGAAACCGGCGTCAGCTGATTTCAGCGAGCAGCCGCTGGGCACGGCTCTTCAAGTCGCCGGAAGCTTCAGCCAGCACTTCTTGCGCGAGGCTGCGGGCGCCGTCCGGGTCGCCGATGGCGTTGAATTCTTCGGCCAGCGCCAGCTTGGTGGCGAGCGGATCGCTGCTGTCCGCGCTGTCTTCGAAGCCGCCGGTGCTTCCCGCTTCTTCGTGTTCGAGGGCGGCGGCAGCCAAAGGAACGGCCGCCACGACCGCCTTCGGTGCGGCCGCCGCCGCCTTGGCCGGCGGAGGATCGAGGTCGAGTGACAAGGCGCCCATGTCGAACTCGATCATTCCAGAGTCAGCGGCCGCCGGAGCGGCGCTGAGAGGAGCAAAGGCGACCGGTGCCGGAATGACCGGCGCGGCGCTGATGGGTGCCGGCGTGTCGTCCAGGATCAGGTCCGGCACGTGGCCGGCGTCGGCATGCGCGGGCGCTGCGAAATCCATGTCCAGGCTGGGCATGGGCTGGAAAGCAGGCGCCACATCCAGTTCCGGCACGGGCGCCGCCGCCCTGGCGAGTGCGGCGGGCGCGGCGGGTTCGTCGTCGCCGATGGAGAAATCGAGATCGAGATCGACATCGGTGACCGGCGTCGCGGCAAGCGGCATAGCCTGCGTCGCCTGCGTGCTGGTGAACGCCGCAGCCGCAGCCGCCGCTGCGCCGGCTGCGGCTGCGCCGCCTTCAACGGGCTGTCCGCCGGGGCGGTAGAGCGAGTTGGAGGGGTCGAGTTCCTGCCCGAGTTCGGCGATGTGATCCCAGTCGACGCCTTCACCGCGGGTGAGGCTGTAGGCTTCTTTGGCGACGTGTTCGAAGGCCTTCGCATCGCGCCGCTTTGAATAGATTTCGAGCAGCTTGCTGTGGATCGCGACGCGCTGCGGAGTGGTGCGCAGTGCTTCCTTGAGAATTTCCTCGGCCTGCAGATCGCGCCCATAGGCGAGGTACACGTCCG
>JAQGMT010000371.1 GCA_028292185.1 Ramlibacter sp.
TCTGCGGTGAGCTTGCCGCCATGGAGTTCTGCGAGGCCGCGAGCCACGGCGAGGGCGAGCCCGAGCCCTCCCTGCGATCGCTCGCCATCCTGCTGCCCCTGCACGAACGGATCGAACACGCGACCCAGGAGATCGGCCTCGATGCCGACACCGGTGTCGCAGACGCTGATCGAAATCGAGCCGTTCTCCAGGGTCTCGGCCTGCACGACGACCACGCCCGGCTCGACCTGGAATTTCGCCGCATTGCCGAGCAAGTTGCCAAGGATCTGTGCGATGCGGGCGGCGTCCACGAACGCCCAGATCGGATCGTCGCACCCGTGCACGAACAGCCGCTGGCCTGCCGCCTCCAGCGTGGCACGGTAGTCCGCCGCGGTGTCCCGGACGATGCCAGCCAGGTCGCATCTGGCCTTCTGCAGGGTCAATTTGCCGTGACTGAGGCAGCTCGCATCCATCAGGTCATCCAGCAGGCGCGCGATGTGTTTCACCTGCCGGCCGATGACGTCGGATGCTCGCTGCAAGCGGGGCTCCGGCAAGCCGGCAAGGGTGAGGATTGCCACCGCATTGCGCATCGGTGCGAGCGGGTTGCGCAATTCATGCGCCATCACTGCGAGGAATTCGTCGCTGCGCAGGTGAGCGAACGCGGGCACAGGGAGCTGGAAAGTAGGCAACTCGAGGTTGCCGCCAAAACTTCGCATGAGGATTCTCCGAACTCAGGCCGTGCAGTTCGCCGTGTCCACGCCCCGGCGCGCGACCAGGGTCCCCAACTCGATGCTGCTCTGCCGGAGCAGCTCCGAGTCGCTGGCGAGGCCACGTTGCACGCACACGCGTGCGTAGGCCGGGTCGCCCAGGAAGCGCGAGAGGTCGACCCGCCAACCCAGGCCGATCATCAGCCACTTGAAATCGACCAGTCGCAGGAACGCGCTGTCCATCTCTATCGCATGCTCGAGCAGGGTTTTCATGAAGTCTCCTATCGCCAGCGACCTGAAATCTGCCGCCGGTAAAGGAACTCTAGCCAGCCTGCCCCGGATTGCGCCTGCTGAAAGGCATATCTCCGAGGGTGCTGGAGGGCACGGATCGGGATGACGAAAGTCACGGCCCTAGCGCCGGTACTCCTTCAACACTTGCACCACCGTCTCGACGTCGGCCCGCGACACATCCAGGTGCAGCACCACGCGCATGCGCGGCGACACCCGCATGAGGACGCCGTGCCCCCTGAGGAACGCGTCGAGCGGTGCGCACTCGCCAGCCTCCAGGTCGGCGTAGGAGATGTTGGTCTGTGGATGCGTGATGCGGAACCCCAACTGCTCCATCGCGCGCGCGAGCAAGGAAGCATTCGCGTGGTCTTCCACGAGACGTTCGATGTTGTTGTCGATCGCGTAGAGGCCCGCGGCCGCAAGGACACCGGCCTGGCGCATCTGGCCCCTTCGGGGGCAGGTGCTTGCGCGTGACATGCGGCTGCCTTCTGATCCGCCGGATCTGGGATGCCGCTTTCGGCCAAAAGCGGACAAATCAATCAATCGCCCGACGCGCCGCCCTAGCGAGCGCGCGATGGTCGCCGCGGTTGTGCCGGCTATAATTTTGCGGGGCCATCGCAGCCTCCCCATCAGATGGTCCGCCATCCAAGCGCTGCTCGCCTGGTATTCAGGAGCGAGCACATGGACGACACGGTTCTGGGGATTTTTCTACTTGCAACATTTGTCGGCGGTGTGGTCGCCGGCATCGCCGGCTTTGCCATGAGCCTTGTGGTGTCCGGCGTGTGGCTTCATATCTTGACACCCATCCAGACCGTGACCCTGATCGTGGGTTACGGCATCCTGGTGCAGGGCTATGGTATCTGGACGCTGCGCCGCGCGTTGAGCTGGCGTCGAGTGGCGCCGTTCATCATCAGCAGCACGGCCGCTGTGCCGATCGGCGTGGCTCTCCTGACCCGCATCGACCCGGCGCAAATTCGCGCCGGGGTCGGGATCCTGCTGCTGGCATACGCTATTTACGGCCTCGCACAGCCGGCGATCAAGCCGGTGCCGCCCAACCGCTGCGCGGATATCGGCGTGGGGTTCGTCAACGGCTTGCTCGGTGGACTGACAGGCCTTGCCGGCATCGTCCTGGTCGTCTGGTGCCAATTGCGGGGCTGGCCTAAGGACGTACAGCGCACGACCGCGCAACCGGTTGTCTTCGCCGCATTCGTGGTGAGCGCCATCTCGCTCACTGTTACCGGAGAAGTTGCCACAGAGACAGTGAAGCTCTACCTGCTGGGACTGCCGCTGGCGTTGGGCGGAACGTGGATGGGGCTCAACCTTTATGGCCGCTTCGGCGAGACGGGTTTCCGACGGATCGTCTTGCTGTTGCTGCTGGCATCCGGGATTTCGCTGATCATCTCCGTGTCACGGGGCGTATGAGCAGGGGCGCCGGATTAGCTACTGCAGTGCTGAGTATCGATACTACATATCGTCGCTAGCCAGCCGTGCGCGTTGCAAGGCTGCTTTCGGCCAGAAGCAGCCCTGCGGTGCTGTCACTTCAATCCCTCGGGGCTGGCCGACCGGCCTCAGCCTCGGTAATCCGCGATGAGCAACGACCACGCGTTCCAGACGCACACTCAGATCAGGATCACGCAACTACCGGTGACGAGGAACATCCCGCCGCCCGCGCCGACAACCAGTCCGGCCCCTCCTGCTGCGCCGACCAGCCACGACAGGGTGCCCGCGACGAGACGCAGCGCGAATCCTGTCATGGGTTGCTGCACGATCGTTACATGGAAGCCGCGACGCGCGAGGATGTCGTACACGCCGTGCCAGCTAGAGCCGTCGATCAGTGCGCCGTGGACAAGCGCGACACTCGGCGGTCGTGGGCTGTCGCGGCCGGCGCCAGCAGGAGCGCGGCCACGTAGGCGCAGAAGGCGAGGAGCTTCCTCATGATGCACAAGCGGTGAACCGCTCCCCGACGGCGGAGTGCCCGATCTCCAGCAGCGACTTCAGGTTCGAGATCACCTGCGGCCAACCGCCGGAGACGGCTTCGACCAGCTTCGAGCCTTCGCGTTCGACCGCGTGCGTGATGGTGAGCTTGACCTGTTTGTTTCCCGGTTCAATTTCCATCGTGCAGATCGAATCTCCCTCCGCCTTCAGCTCGGGCTTCATCTGGTGAACCCAGCGGATGACCAGGCGCTTGGGCGGGACGGCCTCCAGGATTTCGCCCGCGTCCCAGACGGATCCGTCGCTGCCGGACACGAGCTTCCACGACGAGCCCGCCTTCCATTCGCTTTCAGCGCGCATGCCGAACCAGTATTCGCGCGTGAATTCCGGATTCGTGAGTGCCTCCCAGAGCTTCTCCGGCGTGGTGCGGATGTAGCTTACGTACACATAGGTCGATCTAGCGGTCATGGTGTTTCTCCAGTCGTTGTTTCAGGGTGGTGAGCGCCTTCAGGCGCGGCTTCTCGAACTTGGAGATCCAGCGGTCGTAGATCTCCTGCAAGGGAACCGGATTGAGAAAGTGCAGCTTCTCGCGACCTTGCCGGATGGACGCGACGAGGTTGGCGTCCTCCAGCAGCGCCAAGTGCTGCGTGACGCCTTGGCGTGTCATGTCCAGATGCTCGCACAGCTGGCCAAGGGT
>JAQGMT010000376.1 GCA_028292185.1 Ramlibacter sp.
TACCTGGGCAATTCGGTGAAAGGCTACGGCGGCGACGAAGGCTTGACGCTGAGGGTGCGCTCCTTGCTGCCCGGTGGGCTGGACTTGAGGGACGGCAACACCTTCTATTACTGCTCGCTCGCCGTCCTGGGCCTGAAGCTGTACTTCCTGCATCGCTTCATTCACTCGCGATTTGGCCGTGCGGTGCGCGCGCTGCGCGACGACGAAGTGCGGGCCGAAGCGCTCGGCCTGCCGGTGTTCGCCTGAAAGCTGGTGATCTTCGTGGTGGCCGGCGTTCTGTGCGGCCTCGCCGGCGGATTGAGCGTCAACCTGCAGGGCTACGTCAGTCCCAACCTGCTGCATTGGACGCAGTCGGGCACCTTGCTGGTGATGGTCATCCTGGGCGGCGTGGGAACCTTGTGGGGTGGCGTGGTCGGCGCGGCCGCGCTGCTGCTGATGCAGGAACTGCTGTCCGCGCAGACCGAGTACTTCGAATTCTGGATTGGCTGGGTGCTGTTGGCCGTGGTGCTGTTTGCGCGTCACGGTCTCGTCGGCATCGTGCAGTCGCTGGCTGCGCGAAAGGCACGACCATGACTTCCTCCCCGCTGCTGGACATCCGCGGCCTGTACAAGCATTTCGGCGGGGTGGCCGCGACCGACGGAGTCGACCTGCAAGTGGCGGCCGGCGAAATCCATGCGCTGATCGGGCCCAACGGCGCCGGCAAGACGACGCTCGTGGCGCAGGTCGCGGGGCAACTCGCCAGCGACAGCGGCGCCGTCACTTTCGACGGCGCCGACATCACTCACCTGCCGACGCACAAGCGCGCACAGCGGGGACTGGTGCGCTCGTTCCAGATCACGCGGCTGTTTCACAGCCTGTCCGTCCGGGACAACATGGCGGTGGCGGCGCAGGCCCTGGCCGGCCGAACTTTTTCTTCCTGGGACCGGGTCGATGCGGATACGGCGTTGTTCGATCGCGCCCACGCCATGCTCGCTCGCTTGGGTTTGGCCGCCAAGCAGCATGCGCGCATCCAGGAGCTTTCGCATGGCGAGCAGCGAGCGCTCGAGGTCGGGATGGCGCTGGCCGGAAATCCCAAGCTGGTCTTGCTCGATGAGCCGCTGGCCGGCATGGGGCCACACGAATCCGAAGCCATGACGGCGTTGATCGACAGCCTGCGCGGCGAGTTCTCCGTGCTGCTGATCGAGCACGACGTGGATGCTGTCTTTCGGCTCGCGGACACGGTGTCGGTACTGGTGAACGGCCGCATCATCGCCAGCGGCAAGCCGCAAGACGTGCGGCGCGACCCGGCCGTGGCGATGGCCTACCTGGGCAGCGCGCAGGAGAAATTGTGAACGCCGCCGGCCAGTCTGCTGAGCTCCTGAAGGTGGAAGGGCTGTGTTCGGGCTACGGACGCAGCCAGGTGCTGTTCGGCGTGGGTCTGCAAGTGGCCGAGGGTGAAATCGTCGGGCTGCTCGGACGCAATGGCATGGGCAAGACCACGCTGGTGCGTTCGATCCTCGGGCTGATCAAGCCGACAGCGGGCACCGTGGTGTTCGACGGCCAGCCGATTGCCGGCATGCCTGCGCACCGAATCGCGCGGCAAGGCGTGGCCGTGGTGCCCGAAGGCCGGCAGGTGTTCGGCAACCTGAGCGTGTTGGAACACTTGACGGCCTTCAGCCGCGGCAGCACGCACGCGCCGCGCGCGTGGACGCCCGAGCGTTTGTTCGAACTCTTCCCCCGCTTGGCCGAGCGCCGCTCGAACATGGGCGGCCAGCTCTCCGGCGGCGAGCAGCAGATGCTGGCGATCGCGCGGGCGCTGGTGACCAATCCACGCTTATTGATCCTGGACGAAGCCACCGAAGGATTGGCGCCGCTGGTGCGCGAAGAGGTGTGGCAGGTGTTGGCCACCTTGCGCAAAGCGGGGCATGCGATGCTGGTCATCGACAAGTACGTGCACCGCTTGATCGAGCTGGCCGACCGGCATGTGATCCTCGAAAAGGGCAAGGTGGTGTGGACCGGCAGTTCGGTGCAGCTGGACGCCGATCGCAGCCTGTGGTCGCGCCACCTGGGGCTCTAGCACTCAGCGCCAAGGGCCGAACATCAGGCGGCATGTCAGCAATGACGGGTTACAGCGGCGACACCGGCGAATCGCAAGTCCTTAGAGTGGCGTATTCCTTTTTGCTACTCGAGGAGACCGCATGGCAAAGGTCCTGGTCCTGTATCACAGCTTTTACGGACATATCGAAGCGATGGCGACGGCAGTCGCAGAAGGCGCCCGCGAAGTCGCCGGCAGCACGGTGGATCTGAAGCGAGTCCCCGAGACCATGCCGTCCGAGGTGTTCCAGAAGGCCGGCGGCAAGGCGAACCAGCCGGCGCCGGTGGCGCAGCCGGCGGAGTTGGCGAACTACGACGCCATCATCTTCGGCACGCCGACCCGCTTCGGGAACATGAGCGGGCAGATGCGCAATTTCCTCGATCAGACCGGCGCCTTGTGGATGTCCGGCGCGCTCGTCGGCAAGGTGGGTTCGGTGTTCGCGTCGTCCGCGACACAGCACGGCGGACAGGAAAGCACCATCCTCACCTTCCATCCGACCTTGCTTCACCAAGGCATGATCATCGTCGGCCTGCCCTATTCGGACCAAACCCAGATGGGCCTGGACGAAATCAAGGGCGGCAGCCCTTATGGGGCCAGCACCATCGCTGGCGGCCAGGGCGAGCGGATGCCGAGCCAACAGGAGCTGGGCATGGCGCGTTTCCAGGGCAAGCACGTCACCGGCATCGCGAAGAAGCTGTTCGGATAAGCCACGCCCCATGGGGCCGATGCGCTCGCACACGTCTTCAACACCTGCGTTCCCTCTGGATCAGTGACGCCGCCGCCGGCGCGCCCTGGCGGCGCTTACCCGCGTCTGCCTCGATTGACGCTGGCGCGGGGACGGTTTATGTTCCACGCAGAATGGAGACAAGAAGATGAATGCACGTATCAACAGACGGGTTGTGGCCTCGGCGGCGCTGCTGCTGGCTGCGGTGACTTTTGCCGGCCACGCCGCTGCGCAGGAAACCACCTTGCGCCTGGTCAGCGCGTTTGCGGAGAACGGCATCTACGTGCAGCGCCTGCAGCCGTGGATCCAGAAATTCAACGCCGAAGGCAAGGGCGTGCTGCAGATCAACTTCATCGGCGGCCCCAAAGCCATCCCGCCTTTCGAAGCGGGCAATGCGGTGAAGACCGGCGTGGTCGACATCGCGATGAGCACCGGCGCCTTCTACACCAACGTGATGCCGGAAGCCGACTTCCTGAAGCTCACGCAAATCCCGGTGGCCCAGCAGCGCAAGAACGGTGCGTTCGACGCGATCAACAAGGTCTGGAACGACAAGGCCAACATGCAGTACCTGGCGCGGATGGTGGAGAACCAGCCGTTTCACCTGTACATCAACAAGAAGATCGACAAGCCCGATCTCACCGGAATGAAGATCCGCATCACGCCGGTGTACCGCGACTTCTTCCAGTCGCTCAACGCCAACGTGATCACCACGCCGCCGGGTGAGGTGTACACCGCATTGGAACGTGGCGTGGTCGACGGCTATGGCTGGCCCATCGGCGGCATCTTCGACCTGAACTGGCAGGAGAAGACCAAGTTCCGCGTCGATCCCGGTTTCTACGATGCCGAGGTGTCGCTCGTGATGAACCTGCCCGCCTACAAGAAATTGACGGAACCCCAGCGTGCTTACCTGCAAAAGCAGCTGTTGGCGCTCGAAGCCGAAAACACCTTCTGGGCCAAGTACACCACCGACGAAATCGCACGCCAGGAAAAGGCCGGCATCCAGACCATCAAGTTCGACGCCGCCACCAGCAAGGCCTTCCACGACAAGGCCTACGACGTGGGCTGGGCCAGCGCGATGAAGCAAAGCCCCGAAGTGGCAACGCGCTTCAAGACCTTGTTCGCGCGGTGATCGACCGCGTCTCCGGCGCTTACGGCCGGCTGCTCGCCGGCCTGGCGCTGGTCGGCTGCGCCATTCTCATGGCGATGACTTTGATCATCGTGGCCGACGTGGCCTTGCGCAACATAGCGATGCCCGGCTTGCCGCAGGGCCTCGCGTGGAGCAATGAGATTTCGGAGCTGATGCTCTATCTCATCACGATGTGCGTCGCGCCCTGGTTGCTGCGGCAAGGGCAGCACATTCGAGTCGACATCGTGCTGCGCGCATTGCCGCCGCGGATGGCGTGGTATCTCGAATGGATCTCCGACGTGATCGGCTTCGCTTGCTGCGCCGTGATCGCCTGGTACGGCGCGCACGCGGCCTGGTCCAGCTACGTCTCGGGCGCGGTCAACATCAAGACATTGGTCACGCCCGAATGGTGGGCGCTGGCGCCGCTGCCCATCGTCTTCGTGATGCTGTTGGTGGAGATGGTTTTTCGCATGGTCCGCCTGCAGCGCGGTGAACGCGGGCCGCGCAGCGACGCCGTCAGTGCCGCATGAGGCGCGAACCATGAGCGCCCAAGCATGAGCAGTTGGGGCATCGCGGCCTGGTTGATGCTGGGCGGCTCCACGGTGCTGCTGTTCATCGGCATGCCGGTGGCGCTGACCTTCATCACCGTGAACATCGTCGGCGCCTGGCTGTACATGGGCGGCGAGGCGGGGTTGGCCCAGCTCGCCCGCAGCAGCGTGAGTTCGGTCACCTCGTTTTCGCTGACGCCCATTCCGCTGTTCGTGCTGATGGGCGAGATCCTGTTCCACACCGGCCTGGCCTTGCACGTGATCGAAGGCGTCGAGCGGCTGATCCGGCGCTTGCCCGGACGGCTCGCGGTGGTGGCCGTCGTCGCGGGCACCGTGTTCTCAGCGATCTCGGGCTCTACCATCGCCACCACCGCCATGCTGGGTTCGCTGATGCTCCCGGTGATGCTGGCGCGCGGCTATCACCCGACGCTCGCCACCGGACCCATCATGGCGATCGGCGCGGTGGACATGTTGATTCCCCCATCCGCGCTGACGGTGCTGCTTGGCTCGCTGTCAGGCATCTCGATTTCCAAGCTGCTGGTGGGCGGCGTGGTGCCGGGCGTGATTCTTTCCATCGCCTTTGTGCTGTGGATCATCGTGCGCGTGCGCATCAGCCCGCACCTGGCCCCTCCGGACGAAAACGAGAAGCACTACACCGGGTGGGAGCGCTGGAAGCCCTTCTTCGGCTACGTGCTGCCGACGCTGTCGATCTTCGGCATTGTGGTGGGCGCATTGGCCGGCGGCTGGGCCACGCCGACCGAGTGCGCGGCGCTGGGCGCGTTTGCGACGATGGTGCTCGCGGCGCTTTACCGGGTGCTCACCCGCGAGGCCGTGCTCAAGGCGCTCAAGGGCACCGCAGGCATCTCGGGAATGATCCTGTTCATCATCCTGGGCGCCACCACCTTCGCACAGATTCTGTCGTTCTCCGGAGCCAGCAATGGGCTGGTGGAAGTGATCACGGGGCAGGGCTTGTCCACGTCGATGATCGTCATCGGCATGATGTTGCTCTTGATCTTCCTGGGAGTGTTCGTCGACCAGGTGAGCATGATGATGATCACGCTGCCGATCTTCATGCCGATCGTCCAGTCACTGGCGATCGATCCGGTCTGGTTCGGCGTGATGTTCCTCATCTGCATGCAGCTGGGCCTGCTGCTGCCGCCGCACGGCCTCTTGCTGATGACGATGCGCGGCGTCGCACCGCCCCAAGTGACGATGGGGCACATCTTCCGCGCCGTTGTTCCGTACGTCGTGATGAGCCTGTTGCTGCTCGTGGCGGTGTTTTGGTTCAAGCCGATCGCGACCTGGTTGCCGGGGTTGATTGGGTAGGCTTGCGCTGGGTCCGGGGCCGGGCAGGCAGAGACCTCGCGGCAGAGCCGGGGCCGGGCCCGGGCCCGGGCACGCTGAGACCTCGCGGCAAAGCCGGGGCCGGGCAGACTGCCGCGCATCCCTCTTGGCGGTCTCCGCTGCGCTCGACTGCCCTGCATTGGTCCGATTTCCTGGCCTGTCGCAGAACTCGCTGCGCGCCCTGAGGCCGCTGCGCTCAGACAACTGCGACAAGTCAGAGCACGAAGCGCGCTAAAGCGCGCGGCCAGGAAACCGAACCAACGCAGGCGCCACGAGAACGATTTACGGCAGCCTGCCCAGCCCCGGCTTT
>JAQGMT010000378.1 GCA_028292185.1 Ramlibacter sp.
CATCGCGTGAACATCGGCGGCACCGTGGTGGTGACGCCCAACGGCTGCGAAGCGCTGAACGACATTCCGACGCGCGTCACCCACAACTGAAGAAAAACAAAGGAGACAGCGATGCTGAAACGACGCGATCTGTTGCTGGGCGGCGCTGCGGCGGCCGGCCTGAACGCCTGGGGCCAAGGCGCATCGGGGTACCCGAACAAACCCATTCGCATCTTCGTGGCCACGGTCGCCGGCTCCGGGCCCGACATCGCCGTGCGCCAGATGACGCGGCTGCTCACCGAGACCCTCAAGCAGCCGATCATCGTGGAGAACAAGGCCGGCGCCAACGGCATTCTCGCGGTGCAGGAATTGTTGCGCGCGCCGCACGATGGCTACACGCTGCTCGACGCCAACATCGGTAACGCGTTGAACGACATCCTGCGGCCGCAAGCGGGCGGCAAGATGAACGAAGACCTGATCCCGGTCACCGACCTCACAGCCGGCGCGCTGATGCTGTTGGTGAATGCCGGCGTCCCAGTGCACAGCGCCAAGGAATTCATCGAGTACGCGAAGGCAAATCCGAACGCGCTGAACTACGGTTCGGGCGGCCCCGGCAGCCTGATCCAGCTGACCGGCGAGCGCTTGAAACTCGCCACCGGCATCCAGATGAAAGAGGTGCCGTACAAATCCTTCGGCGCCGACATCGTCGACCTGGTCGCGGGCCACGTGCAGGTCGGCTTCACGGTGTGGAGCTCGATCGAGCAGCACATCAAGAGCGGCAAGGTGCGCGCACTGGCCATCGCCAGCGACCAGCGCATTCCGCCGGCGCCGGACCTGCCCACGTTCGCCGAAGCCGGGCTCACCAACATCACGGCGACCGGCTGGAACGGCATCTTCGCGCCTGCGGGCACGCCGCCGGACGTGGTGCAGGTCCTGGGGCGCAACATTGCGGCCGCGGTGCAGCGCCAGGAGTATCGTGACTTCTTCACCAAGGACGGCAGCCTGATCGGCGGCAAGACGCCGGAACAATTCGCCGCGTTCATCCGCGACGAGCAGGCCCGCTACCGCGCGGTGATCCAGAAGGCCAACATCAAGCTCGAATAAGCGGGCGAGGGAACACGATCATGCGAATCATCGACCTGCATTGCTACCCCGGCACCCCCGAATGGATACAGGCGCAAGGGCCTTACGTCGAAGCGCTGGCGACCTACTGGAAGCGCAACTGGGTGGGCAAGAGCGAAGAGGAAGTGGTGGCCGAGTTCACCACCGCCAAGGTGGAAGCGTGCCTGGTGGCGCTGGACCTCGAGACCACGGTGGCGACGCCGCCGTGCACCAACGAGTACGTGCATGCGATGTGGAAGCGCCATCCCGAACGCATCATCCAGTGCTGGGGCGCGGTAGAGCCGGCCAAGGGCGAGATCGCGCTGCGCCAGGTGCGCAAGGCCGTGAAGGAACTCGGCTTCATCGGCTTTCACTTCCATCCCATCATGCAGCACTTCGCGGTGAACGACCGCCGCCACTACCCGCTGTTCGAGGAGATCAGCGCGCTGGGCGCCGCGGTGATGATCGACGTCGGCACCACGGGCATGGGCGCGGGGATGCCGGGCGGCATGGGCGCGCGGGTGCGGCATGCGCATCCCTCGCACATCGATGACCTCGCGGCGGATTTCCCGAACCTGAAGATCCTGATGGCGCATCCCGGCTGGCCGTGGGTCGACGAGACAACCGCAGTGGCGCTGCACAAGGGCAACGTGTATTGGGAGATGTCGGGCTGGGCACCGAAGCATTTCCCCGGCAACCTGAAGGTGGACATCCGCGGCCGGCTGCAGGACAAGATCATGTTCGGCAGCGACTATCCCAGCCTGCCTTACGAGCGCATCCTGCGCGAGTGGTCGGAGCTGGGCTACAGCGACGCGGTGATGGAGAAGGTGATGCACGGCAACGCGGAGCGGGTGCTGGGGCTCTGAGCGCACGGGTTCGGGCATTGCAGGCGGGACCGCGCTGCGCGGCGAGCCCCGTACGCAGCAATCCCGGCTTTGGATTCGCGCCCGGCAGATACCAGCGTATCGCGCTCGGGTATGGCGATCCGTTGAATCCGTTCGTGGCAGGTGCTGCGTATCGAGGTGGTCCATCCGGACTGCACCACCTCCAGGAGAGCCCACCATGCAAGTGAAGAGATCGAAACTGGCCCAGCTCGTGCTGATCGCCTGCGCAGCCGGCAGCGCGGGCATCAGCCTGGCATCGAGCCATCGCGAAGCCCCGTTCATCACCACCAGCCCGAAGGTCGACGCCAGCGACTTCTATATGTTTCGCAGCTACGAAGGCATCGCTGCCAACGGCAGCGGCGGGCGCAGCGATTACGTGACGCTGATCGCCAACTACCAGCCGCTGCAGGGCCCGTATGGCGGACCCAACTACTTTTCGCTGGACCCCAACGCGCTGTATGAAATCCACATCGACAACAACGGCGACGCGGCCGAGGACATCAGCTTCCAGTTCCGCTTCAACAACAAGCTGAACAACATCGCTTTGCCGATCGGCAGCGGCGCGGCGCAAAAGTCCATGGCGATCCCTCTGATTCAGGCGGGCGCGGTGGGCAACGTCAACGATGCCAACCTGAACGTCAATGAAACCTACACCGTGAACGTGGTGCGCGGCGACCGGCGCAAGGGCACCGTGCAGGCGGTGACCAAGGCCGGCGGCGGCGCCACCTTCGAAAAACCGGTGGACTACATCGGCGTCAAGACCCTGGGCAACACCGCGGCCTACGCGGCCTACGCCGCCAAACACGTGCACGACATCCGCGTTCCGGGCTGCCCGGCGGGCAAGGAAGACGGCCGGGTGTTCGTCGGCCAGCGGCAGGAAGGCTTTGCCGTGAACCTGGGCCCCATCTTCGATCTGGTGAACGCGCCATTGGCCTTCATCACCAACCCAGCGAACATCAACGCCGCCGCCGCCAACTCGATCCAGGACACCAACGTCACCTCCATCGCCCTTGAAGTGCACAAGGATTGCCTCCTGGCCGGCAGCGAGACCGTGATCGGCGGCTGGACAACCGCCAGCCTGCGGCAAGCGCGCCTGCTGTCCGGCGCGCCCGCGTCGGGGCTCCAGGCCAGCGAGAAGCCGGGCGGCGCGTGGACTCAAGTCTCGCGCCTGGGCCAGCCGCTGGTCAATGAAGTGGTGATTGGCCTCAAGGACAAGGACAAGTTCAACGCGTCCAAGCCCAGTGGTGACGGCCAGTTCCTCGATTACGTGACCAACCCGACCCTGCCGGCCTTGCTGGGACTGGTGCTCACCGGCAATCCCGCCGGGCTGGCGCCGACCAACGTTCCGCGCACCGACCTGGCAACGGTGTTTCTCACGGGCATCACCGGCGTCAACAAGCCGGCGACGGTCACGCCCTCGGAGATGCTGCGCCTGAACACCGCGGTCGCGCCGGTGCCGTTCGCCGCGCAGAACCGGCTGGCCATCGTCGGCAGCCTGAAGACCTCGCCGGCCGGCACCGACTTCGCCGGATTCCCCAATGGCCGACGGCCCAAGGACGACGTGGTCGATATCGCCCTGGTGGCGATGCTGGGTGGCCTGTGCATGGCCAACGGCGACGGCGATACGCTCAAGCTCAATAGCATCCCGGGTGTCGCGGGTGTCACGTCCGCATGCAAGCCCGCCAGTGTCCCCGCCGGCGCCGCGTCGCTGGACGTGCACGATGGCGTGGATCAGGCGGTGGTGCCCTTCCTGCCGTCCTTCCCGTATCTCAACACACCGCTGCCGGGCTCGCAGTGAACCGGCCGCCGAAAGGAATCGCGATGAAACCCATGACATGGCGCCGCACCGCGGCCAGCTTGGCGGTCAATGGACTGTTGTTGACGGCATGCGGCGGAGGCGGCGGTGGCCCGGCGCCCGTCGCCGATGATGGAACCGACGTGCCGCGGTCGGCGATGACGAGTTCAGCGGGCGCGATCGCGTTCATGAAGAGCGTCGCCGCATCCAGCGACAACACGGCCTCGCCCTTGCGGGTGGGTGACGCGGTGCTGGCCACCAGCGACACAGACGAACCGGACCCGGAGATCTGATGAACCGCACGGCCCGGCGCATCGCGCTGGCCGTGCTCTGCGCCGCTGGGTCGGCGCAGGCGCACGACAGCTGGCTCGCGCCGTCGCGCGACGACGTGCCGCCGGGGCAGGCGGTGCTGGAACTTGCGACTGGCACGCGCTACCCGGTGCAACAATTCGGGCAGTCCATCGGCAGTGTGGCGCAATCCGGATGCATTGGCGCGGACGGCGGCGCCCTTGCCTTGCAGCCACTGCGTGAACACGAGCAATGGCTGGACCTCGCCGTCACCACCCGGCCAGGGCAGGCCGCCCCAGTGGCCTGCTGGCTCGAGCTTGGCGCCGTGGAAACCGAGCTGGAGGCGAAAGTAGTGGACGTCTACTTCAAGGACATCCACCCCCCTGCGGGGATCCGCGAAACGTGGGCGGCGCTGCACGCGCGCAAGTTGCCCTGGCGCGAAAGCTACCGAAAGTTCGCCCGCATCGAGTTGCCGGCGGCGCCCGGCACGTCCGCCGCGTCGCTGATGGCGGCAAGGCGGCCGCTGGGACTGGGGTTGGAAATCGTGGTGTCGGGCACGGCGCCGATTGCCGTTGGCCAGCAACTCGCATTTCAGGTGCTGCGCGATGGCAAGCCGCTGCCGGGCCTGGCGGTGGAACTGGTGAGCGAGCGCAATCCGATGGGCATCTGGGGCCAGACCGATGCCAATGGGCAATTGCGCCACACCCTTCCTTTCTCCGGGCGCTGGCTGCTCCGCGCCACGGAACTGCGTCCGGCGGCCCGCAGCCCCGAGGCTTGGGAGAGCCGCTTCGTGACCCTGGCCGTGGAGGCCGGGTGAGGAAGCGATGATGCGCGCCGGCTCCATCCGGCCGGTTGGATTACAGTGGGTGCCAAGGCGCGCGGACGTTCCGTGCGCAATACCAGCGCCACGTTTGCATCGCATGGATCGGACACTTCAAGACCAGCGGCTGATCGCGCTTCTCGATCTCATCGCGGCACGCGCCATCGACAGCGGGCGCCGTGCCGAGAGCGAATCGGCGCTGCGCGAGCTGTACGACCTCACGTCCTCGCGCCTTTACGGCGTGGCCGTGCGCGTGGTCAGCAACCGCGAATGGGCCGAGGACGTGCTGCAAGAGGCGTACCTGAACATCTGGCGCATAGCGGCCGACTACCGGGCTGCGCTCAGCCCGCCACTTGCGTGGATGGGCGTCATCGTGCGCAGCCGCGCCCTTGATTTTCTGCGGCGCCGGGCGAGCGAACGCGCCGACGCGGGGGTGGATTTTGACGGCCTGGCCGCTGACACGATGGCGGGTGACTCGCCCGATCCGCTGGATGCCAGCCAGGCCAGCGAGCAGGCCTGGGCGCTGCACGAATGCCTGGGGAAACTCGAAGCGCGTGAGCGCGAACTGGTGAGCCTCGCCTATCTGCGCGACTTGAGCCACCGCGAGCTGGCGCAGCGCCTGCGGCTGCCGCTGGGCAGCGTGAAGACCTGGATTCGCCGCGGCCTCGAGCAGTTGCGCGGCTGCATGTCGCATTACGCGTGAAGGCCCGCCATGAATCTGCTCGATCATCCGGACCTCGCCGACCGCCTCGCAGCGGCTTATGCCTTGGGGACCTTGCGCGGCGGAGCGCGGCGGCGCTTCGAGGAGCAAGCGCGGCAAAGCCCGGCGTTGCGCGCCGTGGCCTTGGCATGGCAGGAGCGCTTTGCCGCGATGACGGAACTGCAGCAGGAGCAGGCGCCCAGCCCAAACGTTTGGAAGCGCATCGAAAATCTCGTGAGGGTGGAGCCCGGGGAAGCTGAACGGCCGGCGCTCGCCGTGAAGGGTGGCTGGTGGCGTGCGCTGAACATGTGGCGTGCCGCGGCGATGGCGGGCGCCTTGGCGACCCTCTTTGCCGCCGGCACGGCGTTCTACCTGAGCGATGAATTGACGCTGCGCCAGGCGCAGCTGGCCCAGGTGGATCGTGCACGCGCCGGCTTGGCGCAGGAAAAGGCGCAGCTGGTGTCGCAGTTGCAAGCAGCCCCGGAGATCCGCTACGTGGCGGTGCTTTCGGGGCAGGGCTCGACGGCTTCGATGCTGGTCACCTTCGATCCCAAACACAACACGCTGACGCTCAAGCGAGTGGACGCGTACCAGGAGGGCCCCGACAAGTCGCTGCAGTTGTGGGCCCTGCCGGCGTCAGGCGCGCCGCGCTCGCTCGGCGTTCTGGGTTCCGAAGCCGTGATGAAACTGACCGCTGCGGAGAACCAGATCGGCGCGGCCCCGGCGCTGGCGGTCAGCCTGGAGCCCAAGGGCGGTGTGCCCGGTGACAAGGGCCCGACCGGGCCGGTGCTGTTCACCGGCAAGGTGCTGCCCACCACGTGAACGGGCGGGAGGGGGCCGGCGGCGCAGTGCGTGGCCTTGCATCACAGCCCGTCTGGATTCACAGGATGCCGCTGGTCACCGCAAGGTGCCGGAGTTCGGCTGCTGCAGGATGCGGGCGAGCGCCATGCCGGCGGCCCCGCCCACGAACTGCGCTGCGACGAACCCTGGCGCGCTGGCCGGCGCGATGCCCGCAAAGCTGTCGCTCAACATGCGGCCCAATACGGCCGCGGGATTCGCGAACGAGGTGCTGGCGGTGAACCAGTACGCCGCGCCTATGTAGCAGGCCACCAGTGCGGAACCCTTGCCCGCCGGCGCGCGCAGGATCACGAGAATCAGGCCCGCTGTCGCGACGGCCTCGGCCAGCCATTGGCCCGTTCCGTCCCGCAGCTTCGTGCTGGTTTGAAGCAGGTTCATGTCGAACATCGCGTGGGCGAGCCAAGCGCCCGCCACCGCGCCGGCCAGCTGCGCGGCGATCAACAAGGGCGCTTCGCGCATCAGCTGCCGATTGACCGGCGCGCCGCGCAGGGCCAGCACGATCGTCACCACCGGATTGAAATGGGCGCCGCTGATCGGCCCGAACACTTCGATCAATACGAACAGCGCCCACACGGTGGCGAGCGTGTTCGCGAGCAGGGCGATGGCCGTGTTTCCGCCCGAGAGCCGCTGCGCCATGATGCCGGAACCGATCACCGCGCAGAGCAATCCGGCGGTGCCCACGAATTCGGCGAAGGCCTTGCGCGCCAATGTCATCGGGAAGCCAGCGCGCGAGCGGACGCCTGCAGCGAAGACTTTTGCAAGCGCTCGGGCGGCAGGGCGAGCAGCAGCTCGATGCGGTTGCGCACAGCATGCAAAGTGCGCCGGAACGCATCGAGCTTTTGTTCGTGACTGCCTTCCACCAGCGACGGGTCGCCAAATCCCCAATGCGCGGTTGCGGGATGACCGGGCCAATGCGGGCACATCTCGCCCGCCGCGTTGTCGCACACGGTGATGATCAAATCCATCACGGGCGCGTCGGGGCCAGCGAAGACATCCCAGCTCTTGCTGCTCAGGCCTTCGGTGGAAATGCCGGCGGCTTGCAGAACTTCCAGGGCGATCGGATTGGGCTGCTGGTTCGCGCGCGGGCTGCTTCCCGCCGACCAGGCCCGCAACCGTTCGCCGCCCAGGTGCCGCAGTGTCGCTTCCGCCAGGATGCTGCGGGCCGAGTTGTGGGTGCACAGGAACAGCACATTCATGAGGGGCGAGTGTAGCGGCGGCAGCCGCGTAACACTGTCAAGAAGCTGTCATGAAAACGCCACGCAGGTGTCACCCCCGCTCGCGACACTCGCCGCATGCGCACAGCATTCGACGCGTCACTCGGGTCCTTCCTCCCTGGTGCCGCGGTGCCGCTGCCGCAGGCTGAAGCGGATGAAGGCTCGCCCGGCCGTCGTTATCGCGCGGTGTTCATCTCGGACCTGCACCTGGGCACGCCCGGTTGCCAGGCGGCGGCGCTGCTCGATTTCCTGAAGTCCCACCCCAGCGACTACATCTACCTGGTCGGCGACATCGTCGATGGCTGGCAGCTGCGCCGTCGCTGGCACTGGCCGCAGGCCCACAACGACGTGGTGCAAAAGCTGCTGCGGTCGGCGCGCAAGGGCTGCCGCGTGATCTACGTGCCGGGCAACCACGACGAGTTCGCCCGCCAGTTCGTCGGCCACCACTTCGGCGGGATCGAGGTGCTGATGGAAGCGGTGCACCGGCTGGCGGACGGCCGAGAGCTGTGGGTTGTGCATGGCGACGACTTCGATGGCGTCGTGCAATGCGCCAAGTGGCTGGCCTACCTCGGCGACAACCTGTATGAGTTCACGCTCAAGCTGAATCGGCACCTCAATCACCTGCGTGGCCGCCTGGGGCTGCCTTACTGGTCTTTGTCCGCTTACCTGAAGCACAAGGTCAAGAAGGCCCTGAACTACGTGATGGATTTCGAGGCGGCGGTGGCGCGCGAGGCGCGCCGCAGGGGCCACGACGGTGTCGTCTGCGGCCATATCCACCGCGCCGAGATGCGCGAAATCGACGGCACCCTCTACTGCAACGACGGCGACTGGGTCGAGAGCCGCACCGCGCTGCTGGAGAACCTGGATGGCAGCCTGGAACTCGTGCACTGGACGCCCGCGCATGAAAACGAGGGTGCGGGACACCGCACGGAAACACAATGGGAGCCCGCATGAAGATCGCACTGGTGACGGACGCCTGGCAGCCGCAGGTGAATGGGGTGGTGACCACGCTGGTCGAACTCGTCAGGGAACTGGCCGAGGCCGGCCACCGGGTGGAGGTGATCGAGCCGGGCCAGTTCAGGACGCGGCCCTGCCCCGGATACAAGGGAATCGACCTGGCGATCGCTCCGCAAAAAGGGGTGGCCTCGAAGCTGGACGCGTTTGCGCCAGACGCCGTTCACCTGGCGACGGAAGGCCCGCTGGGCTGGGCGGCTCGCCGTTACTGCCTGCGGAACGATCTTCGTTTCACCACGGCGTTCCACACCAAGTTTCCAGAGATCCTGAATGCGGCCGTGAAGGTGCCGCTGTCGTGGGGCTACGCACTGTTCCGCCACTTCCACAAACCCTCATCGGGCGTCATGGTGCCGACACAAGGCGTTCTGCGCATGCTCGAGCGGCGCGGGTTCCGCAATTTGCGGCCGTGGACGCACGGGGTGGACACGTCGCTGTTCCAGTTCCGGCCGGAGGCGCAAGCCTGCGCCACCACGGGCCTGCTCGCCCGGCCCGTATCCCTGTTCGTCGGACGCGTGTCGTATGAGAAAAACATCAAGGCGTTTCTGGACATGGATTTCCCGGGCAGCAAAGTGGTCTGCGGGGTGGGGCCCGTGGAGGCGCAGCTCAAGCAGCAGTACCCGCATGTGCGCTGGCTGGGCCTGATGGCGCGGCCGGAATTGGCGAACGTTTATGCGGCGGCGGACCTGTTCGTCTTTCCCAGCCGCGCCGATACCTTCGGGCTGGTGATGCTCGAGGCGATGGCTTGCGGAACGCCCGTGGCCGCCTATCCCGTCGACGGCCCGCTCGAAGTATTGGGGCGGCGCGACGACAGCGGGCGCACCGTGGGCGGCGCGATGCACGCGGATTTGCAGCAGGCCGCCTTTGCGGCCCTGGCCGTGCCGCGCCCCGAGGCGCGGGCTCGCGCGCTCGATTTCAGCTGGCGGCAGGCCGCGGAACTGTTCGCCGGGTATCTGGTGCCGGCGCGCTGCGGCGCGCGTGCTGCCGCCGCGGCCCCGGCTGTCACGAAACTGTCACCGGAGAGATCGACACTGTCGTGACGCTGTCACACGTAACCCGCCTCGAATGTCCGCCGTCCTCGCGCCTGCCGCCGCAGCGCCCGCTTTTTCCTTCATCGATCGCGACCACAGCGCCTTGGCTTTCAACGAGCGCGTGCTCGACTGGGCCCATCGTGCCGACGTGCCCTTGCTCGAGCGCCTGCGATACCTGTGCATCGTCTCGTCCAATCTCGACGAGTTCTTCGAAGTGCGGGCCGCGTCGCACCTCACGGCGATGCAGGCCGGGGACCACAAGGGCACCTTTACCGTGCAGACGTTCGAGGCACTGGCCGCGGCGCTGCACCTGCTGGTCGAGCGGCAATACGCCTTGTACAACGATGAACTGACGCCCGCGTTCGCCAAGGAAGGGATCGCGATCGTCTCGCATGGCGACCGGACGGTGGCACAGAAGAAATGGGCGGCCGATTACTTCGACCGCGAAGTGCGGCCGCTGCTGATCCCTGTGGGACTCGATCCAGCGCACCCGTTTCCCCAGGTCGCCAACAAATCCTTGAACTTCATCGTCCACCTTTCCGGCAAGGACGCGTTCGGCCGCGAGAACGAGATCGCCATCGTGAAGGTGCCTCGCGTGCTGCCGCGGCTGATCCGGATGCCGGCCAGGGTGGCCGGCCAGCAGACGCTGTTCGTGTCGCTGTCCAGCGTGATCAGGGCCCATTTGGACAGCCTCTTTCCAGGGCGCGGCGTCGGCCAGTTTTCGCAGTTCCGCGTCACCCGCCATTCGGAGCTTGCCGTGGACGAGGACGATGTGCGCAACCTGCGCACGGCGCTGCGCCTTGGCCTGCAGCATCGTCACTTCGGGCAAGCCGTGCGGCTGGAGGTGTCGGCAGGATGCTCCGAGCACCTGGCGAAATTCCTGCTGCAGCAATTCAATCTGCCGGAACAGGCGCTGTACCGCGTTCATGGCCCCGTGAACCTGGTGCGCCTGCAGCAGATGCTGGACCTCATCGAGGCGCCCGGGCTGCTGTTCCCGCCGTACATGCCCTCGTACCCGGTGCAAATAGTGCCTGGCCGCTCCTTCTTCGAGCAGCTCAAGCGCCGCGACATCCTGATTCACCTGCCGTTCGAAAGCTTCGACGGCGTGATCGATTTCCTGCGCGAGGCAGTCGACGATCCGCAGGTCCTCGCGATCAAGCAGACCATCTACCGCACCGGCGCCGACTCGGCGATGATGGAGTTGCTGCGCGAGGCGGTCCGCCGCGGCAAGGAGGTGACCGCGGTGGTGGAGTTGAAGGCGCGCTTCGACGAGGAGGCCAACATCAACTGGGCCGAAATGCTCGAGTCGATCGGCGCGCAGGTGGTTTACGGCGTGGTGGGCCTGAAGACGCACGCCAAGATGCTGCTGATCACGCGCCGCGAGGGCAGGGAGCTGGTGCGCTACGCTCATTTGTCCACCGGCAATTACAACTCGCGCACGGCCCGCCAGTACACCGACGTGTGCCACCTGACGGCGGATCGCGAACTGACGGCCGACGTGGAGCAGGTGTTCGTGCACTTGGCAAGCCAGAGCCGGCTGCCGCGCCTGAACCGCGTGCTGCTGGCACCCGTGCAGATGCACCGCAAGCTGATCGAAAAGATCGACGCGATGGGCGTGGCGGCCCGGGCGGGCACCGCGGCGCGCATCATCCTGAAGATGAATGCATTGACCGACGAGCTGCTGATGCTCGCCCTCATTCAGGCGGGCCAGCGCGGCGCCAGGATCGACCTGATCGTGCGCGGCGCCTGCATGCTGCCGGCAGGGCTGCCCGGGGTCACCGACAACATCAAGGTGCGTTCCGTCATCGGCCGCTTCCTCGAGCATTCGCGGGTGTTCTATTTCCGCAGCGGCGGCGACGAGGAACTGTACCTGTCCAGCGCCGATTGCATGAACCGCAACATGCTGCGGCGCATCGAGCTCGCCTGGCCGGTGACCGACCCCAAGCTGCGCCGCCGCATCGTCGACGAGTGCCTGGTGGCTTGCCTGTACGACGAGCGGGACGCCTGGGACCTGATGCCCGACGGCCACTACAAGCGCGTCAAGACCGCCTTGTCCCCGGCGGCGCCTGGCGCGCAACAAGCGCTGATGGCTCGCTATGCCGCCCCTCCCGGGCAGGAAAATCCATGGATCTGATCTTCTGGCGTCACGCCGAGGCCGAAGACGGTGCCCCCGGCGACGATGACATGCAGCGGCCCTTGACCACCCGCGGCGAAAAACAGGCGACGCGGGTCGCAGTGTGGCTCGACCGACAGTTGCCGGATGGCGCGCGGATCCTGAGCAGCCCGGCGCTGCGCTGCGAGCAGACCGCGATGGCCCTCGGCCGCAAGTACAAGCTACGGCAGGAGTTGGCCCCGGACGCATCGCCTGCCGGCATCCTGGAAGCAGCGCAATGGCCGGATGCGAAGCAGCCGGTGGTGCTGGTCGGCCATCAACCCCTGCTGGGACAGGCCATCGCGAGCCTGCTGAAGCTGCGGGCCGACGGCTGTCCGATGCGAAAAGGCTCCGTTTGGTGGCTGCGCAGCCGCGAACGCGACGGGGACCAGCAGACGGTGGTGGTGGCGGTGCGTTCGCCCGACGCCCTGTAGCGTCCTAAGCCTGCGCCGGACGCCCGGTC
>JAQGMT010000384.1 GCA_028292185.1 Ramlibacter sp.
GAGTTCCTGGCCTTCGGTCCCAAGCTTTCCTTGCAGCGGCTCGGCATGCTCGACCAACCGTCGGCGCCCATGTTGCTGGTCAACGGCGAGCGCGACACGCAGGTGCCCATCGCCGACCTCGACGTGCTGCTGCACCACGGCTCGCCCAAGGAGGCTTGGGTCAATCCCACGGGAGGCCACGTTGGCCGCTCCGCGGAGTGGCCCGACCAGCGCATCCAGGCCGAGGTGGTGGTGCCTTGGTTGCTGCGCCAGTTGAAGGTGGCCTCACCCCAGTGAAGCCCGGGGTGAGGCGCAGCTTGCCGCCGTCTTACTTCGGCGGAATGACGGGCAGCGTCACGTAGTTCTCGCGGCCGCCGGAAAAGTGGATGCGGTTGCGCTTGCCGAAGATTTCCGGCGGCCGATCGCCGGCATCATCGTGCACGAACGGGCCGCAGCCCTTCATCGGATTCTTCATGTTGGACAGCGTCGCCGCCGGGCCGTCGAATTCATAGTCCTTGCCGCGCACCGACAAGCCGATGCGGTAACCCGGCGGCACGACGATGCAAGTGGGCCAGATCTCCACATCCAGCGCCACGCATTCGCCCGGCTTCAGCGGCTGGAGTTCGTCGTGCGTGTAGTAAGGGCGGTAGGGCAGGCTCAGCTTGGCGTCCTGCTTGCGGTGCGAAGCGCGCAACCAGCCCTGCCCGATGGGCGTGTTGGGGTCCAGCGCACCGTGGAACACGACTTCCTTGCCCTGCGGATCGAACACGCGCAGCACGGCAAATACGTCGGCGTCGGTCGTCTGCGACGACAGGTTCAGGCGCAGCACCGAAGGCCCGGTGATCTCGACGGTCTCTTTCAGGGGCTCGCTCATGAAGGTGAGGCCGTCGCCCATCGCCTCGTACTCGGTGTCCTGCGCGTCGACGGGCGCCTTGGTACTCAGGCGCATGTTGCGCGGGTCGAGGTAGAAGCGCGTCCACTGGGTGCGGGCCAGCGGCCATTCGTTTTCCAGGCGCACCTCGAAGCGGTCGAGATGGCGCACCTTCAGCTGCACGGCGGGTTGGCGGTCCCAGCCGTTGTCCTCGCCCTTCAGGAAGTGATCGAAGAAGCGCTTCTGCAGCGCGATGCCGTAGTCGGTATAGAACTCGGCCCAGTGCGCGCCGCCGTGCATCTCCAGCCATTTCTGCGGCGACGCCGAGCGCATGTAGCCTTCGATGTTGCCACGCAGGTGCAGGCCCTGGCCGCCCCAATTGCCGGCGGACAGCAGCGGCAACTTGATCTTGGAAAAGTCGGGTGAACGCGCGCGGTAGTACTCGTCGTCGAGCGGATGGTCCAGGAATTCCTGCCACATGTTGACGCGGTTCTTCGCCAGCTCTTCTTCCGGCAGCGTCTCCGGTCCACAGACCAGTTCGCCGGTGACCACGCTGCGCGCGCCGCGCTCGCCGCGGCCGTGCTGCACGGTCTTGACTTGCATGTCGTGCCAGTTCTTGGCGAACACGCTGAGAATGCCGCCATGGTGCGACGCTTCGCGATAGCGGTCGGTATTGCCTTCCCACGCGCAGATCGCCGCGAGGTGCGGCGGTTGCCTCGCCGCGGCGCGCCATGAATTGATCGCGTAGTAAGAGATGCCGTTCATGCCGACCTTGCCGTTGGCCCAAGGTTGCACGCCGGCCCACTCGATGCATTCGACCAGGTCCTGCGTCTCCTGCGGCGAGTGCTGGTTCGACACCCCGGGTGAGCGGCCGGCGCCGCGCGAGTCGACGCGGATGCAGATGTAGCCGTCCGGCACCCACTTCTCGGGATCGACCACCTCCCAGCTCTGGTACTTGTTGCTGGAGCCGCGCGCCACGTCGGGGTATTGGTCGATCATCAGCTTCCAGGCGGTGGGGTAGCCCTCCTGGAACGACAGGCCCTTGCCGTAAGGACCGTAGCTCAGGATCACCGGGTAGCGGCCGTCGGCGATCGGGCGGAACACGTCACACCGCATCACCACGCCATCGGACATCGGAATCGGCATGTCCCAGTCGATGCGCATGCCATCGCGCACTTCGCTCTTGAGAGGCATCTTGTCTTGGGGTGCTGCACTCATTTAAATTTTTCCTTTGAAACGGGGAGGATGGCCGCTCATTCGGCCTTGATGTTCTTCTCGGTGATGATCCGGCTCCACATCGCTTTCTCGGCGACCGTCTCGCGCGTCATCAGTTCGGGGGAGCTGGCGAGCAGTTCATAGCCGGCCTTGGCCACGCGGTCCTTGAACGCCGGCTCGTTGACGATGCGCGTCAGCGTGGTGTTCAGCCGATCGCGAATCGCAGGGGGCAAGGCCTTTGGGCCGTAAATGCCTTGCCAGATGTAGGCCGCGACCCCCGGGATGCCTTGCTCGGCGACCGTGGGCACGTCCGGTACCGCGGCCAGCCGGTTGGGCCCGATGATCGCGAGGCCACGCAACTTGCCGGCATCGACCAGCGGCTGCGAAAAGCCGACGCTGTCGCACATATAGTCGACCTGCCCGCCGGCCAAAGCCTGCTGCGCGGGCGCGGCGCCCTTGAACGCAACGTGCACCGTGTCGATGCCCGTGGCGATGTTGAACAGCTCGCAGGCCAGGTGCCCGCCGCTGCCGATGCCCACGCTCGAATAGGACATCTGGCCCGGTTTGGACTTGGCCAGCGCAACGAACTCCTTGACGTTGGTGACCGGCAGCTTGGCCGAGGTGAGCAGGTACATCGGGTAGCGCAGGACCATCATCACCGGCGCGAAGTCGGCCACCGGGTCAAACGGCGCCGGCTTGTGCAGCAGCGGACCGATCACATGGGCGCTGTTGGACGTGAACAGCAGCGTGTAGCCGTCCGGCGCCGCGTCGCGCACGGCGGCCGTGCCTATCAGTCCGGTGGCGCCCGGCTTGTCCTCGATCACCACCGGCTGGCCCAGCTCTTCGGCGAGGCGCTGCCCGATGATGCGCGCATAGACGTCGGTGGGACCACCGGCGGCAAACGGCACGATCATCCTGATCGGCCGAGCCGGCCAGGTTTGCGAAAAAGCGGCGCTGGCCGCGAAGGCCAAGCCGGCGGCCAGCACGGCCCCGCGAATCAAGCGCGGCGCCGTGGCCACGCAGTGCACTGATTTCATCTGCTTGTCTCCTTCTGTTGTTTCATTCCATGGCTTGCGGCAGTTCGCTGCCGATGCCTTGCAGCCCGGCCAGTTCCAGCAGCCGCGCGCCCAGCGCGACGTCCTGCACGGCCAGGCCGTGCGATTCGAAACAGGTGATCTGGCGATCGTTGGCGCGGCCGGGCGTGCGGCCGATCAGCACATCGCCGAGTTCCGCTACCTGGCCCCAGCCGATGCGGCCTTTCTCGATCAGCGGCAACAGGTCTCCGCATTCGCGGCGGGCCACCTCGCGGCTGTCCGTCACGATCAGGTCGCAACGCGTCAGCGCCGTTTCATCCAGTTCGCGGCGGCTGAGCATGTTGCTGCCGGCGGCGTTGACATGCGTGCCTTCCCCCAGCCACGCGCCCTCGAACAGCGGCTGCTCCGTGTTGGTGATGGTGCTGACGATGTCGCTGCCTTCGACGGTTTCGCGGGCACTGGTGGCCGCGCGCACTTCGATGCCCAGACGCTCCGACTGCGCCTGGCAAAAGCTCGCCAGCCGATCGCGGTCGCGGGCAAATACTTTCACCAGCGCGATCGGACGAACGCGGCACACCGCCTCGACCTGCGCTGCCGCCTGGCGTCCCGATCCGAACAGGCCCAAGGTGCTCGCGTCTTCTCGTGCCAGACAGCGTGTGGCAACGCCGCTCGCCGCTCCGGTGCGTGTGGCGCCCAGCAAGCGCGCCTGCAGGACGCCCAGCAACCGCCCACTGGCGCTGTCATACAGATGCAGCAGGAAACGCACGACGCCTTGGTTGACGGTGTACACCTTGTAGCCCATCGCGCCGTGGCTCGGCACCAGGCCCTGCATCAGGTGCATGGTCGTCTGCGTGGAGCGCAGCCGTTCGCGCGGCACGTTGGTGGCCTCGCCGCGCGCCAGTTCAGCCATGGCCTGCTCGACCGCTTCCAGCGCCAGCGGCATGGTGAGCAGCCGGGCAATGTCTTCTTCGCCGAGAAATCGTGCCATCGTCGCGACCCACTATAGAGGATCGCGGCGTCGTGGCGACCGGGGAAATACTTAACTGGCGCTCGTTATAACACCCGTCTGGCACGAGATAGGGATAGCTGGCCTACACGGCCAGCAGCGCCGATGGCGAAAAACTCGGTCGTCTTGGCAGGAGACTTTTGCATGACCCAACCGTACTTGGCCTCATCCATTCCAGAGCCTCAGCTTGGCGAGTTCTATCGGCTCATGACCGAGGAAATCGGTGACGTGGCGGTGTTCTTCATGGACACCGCCGGTGTGATCACCACCTGGAACCGTGCGGCAGAGGTGGTGAAGGGCTACACGGCCCAGGACGCGATCGGGCAGCACCTTGCGCTGCTGTACACGATCGAGGACCGGGAACGCGGGTGGCCGCAGCACAACCTGCAAGAAGCCGCAAAGAATGGCTACTACAAGGAAGAGACCTGGCGGCGCAAGAAAGACGGAACGCTGTTCTGGGCGCGCATCTGCCTGACCGCACTGAAAGACCGTTCGGGAACGCTGCTCGGCTTTTCCAAGATCACGCTGGACCTCACCGACCACAAGCTGCTTGAAAGCTGCGTGCAGGAGCGCGAGCAGACACGCCGCGTATTGCGCGCCGCGAATGCCGGAACCTGGAAATGGAATCCCGACCGGGGCGAGGTCAGCATTTGCGAAAACTTCCTTCGGCTGCTGGGACATCCCGGCCCCGATACCACGCTCTCCTTCGACCAGTGGCTCGAGTACTTTCACGAGGATGACAGGCGCGACATCGTCCCGAGGCTGGACGCCGCCCGTCATGGCACACCGTTCGAGATGGAGTTCCGGCTGCGCATGAAGGACGGCAACTATCGCTGGTTCTTTTCCCGCGCGGAATGGTACCGGGAGCTCGACGCGCAGCCCTGGAAGCTCAACGGCGTGAATGTTGAAATCCACAGCACGAAGCGGGCGCAGGAGGAGGTGCGCGAGGCAATCCAGAAACTCAGGGAAGCCGACGCCAGGAAAGACGAGTTCCTCGCCATGCTGGCGCACGAACTGAGGAATCCCCTGGCGCCGATCCGCTCGGCGGCCGAGGTGATGCGCCGCTCCGAGGTCGAGGACCAACGGGTGCGCAGGACCAGCGAAGTCATCGCCCGGCAGTGCGACCACCTGACCCGCCTGGTGGACGACCTGCTGGACGTGTCGAGGGTCACCCGCGGACTGGTGCATCTGCACAAGGCGCCGCACGACATCCGGCACATCCTCACCGACGCCATCGAGCAGGTGACTCCGGCCATGCAGGCGCGCGAGCACCACCTGAGCGTGACGCAGCCGCCGCGCGCGGCAGTGGTGTTCGGCGACGAAAAGCGCCTGGTGCAGGTCGTGAGCAATTTGCTGAGCAACGCGGCGAAGTACACGCCGACGGGCGGGCACATCAAGGTGACGACGGAGTTGCGAGAAGGGTCGCTTCGCCTGACGGTGGCGGACGATGGCATCGGGATGGAAGCGGAGACCGTCGAACACGCGTTCGAGCTGTTCTCGCAGGCCAAGCGCACGCCCGACCGTGCGGGAGGGGGCCTGGGCTTGGGCCTCGCCCTGGTGAAAAGCCTGGTCGACCTGCATGGAGGAGAGGTGTCGTGCGCCAGCGAGGGATTGGGCAAGGGCAGCACCTTCACGGTGGTTTTGCCGCTGGTGGCGGTGGCGGGCAGCGAGGCTGCCCCGCCGAGCCGGCAGGAGCCGCGCGGAGAACACAAGCCATTGCGAGTGGTGGTCGTCGACGACAACCTGGAGGCGGCCGAGATGCTTGCCATGTTGCTCGAGGCGCTGGGGCACGACGTCACCACCCAGCCTGCGCCCCAGGCGGCGCTTGAGCATGCCGGCAAGGACCCGGCCGATGTTTACCTTCTGGACATCGGCTTGCCCGAGATCGACGGCTATGAGCTGGCACGCCGCTTGAGGGCGCAGCCCGGCACGCACGATGCCGTGTTCATCGCCATCACGGGATACGGTCAGGAGAACGACCGCGCCGAAAGCATGCGCGCCGGCTTT
>JAQGMT010000426.1 GCA_028292185.1 Ramlibacter sp.
CGGCGGCGTGATCGCGCGTGCTTTGCGCAGCGCGACGCGCCAGCTCAAGCGGGCTTGTAGACGTTCAGCTGCAGACGCTCGCGCTCGATCGCGCGCGCCACCGCAGGCAGCGTGGCGATCTTTTGCACGTGCGCCAACAAGGCCGGACAGCGTTGCGGATCGTGCCCGGCAAAACCACCCCAGCGCAGCAAGGTGAGGGCGTATGCATCGAGCGGGCCGAATTGCGCACCGCCCAAGTAAGGCCGGCTCTGCGCGGCGGCTGACGCGGCCATCGCTTCGATCTCCCCCAGCAGCGACGCATAGTGCGCCGCGTTGAAAACCTTGATCTCGGCCTGCGCCTGCTCGCTGCCCACGAATTTATTGGGCATGAACACGTGAGTGAAGGTCGTATGGACCGTGTTGTTCATCCAGGCCAGCGTTTCCAGCACGCGAGTGCGCGCCAGCGACTCACGCGGAAGGAACTTGCATTGCGGAAATCGGTCGTCCAGGTAGCTGACGATCGCGACGATCTGGGTGATCACCTCCTTGCCGTCCACCAGCACCGGCACCTGCCCGCGCGCATTGATCGCCTTGTATTCGGGCGTTTGGTTCTCGCCCTTGTGCAGCTTCACCAGCACCGGCTCGAACGGCTCGCCAGTGGTTTCCAGCAGCGTATGCGGCACGAACGAACAGGCGCCGGGAGCGAAATAAAGCTTCATGGACATGGGGTGTTCCTTGGGCCTTGGTCAGCGGCAGGGCCGCAGGGTCTTTCCGTTGAGCGCCGCCTTCAGGTCGTCGAGGCGAAGGCGCAGGCTCTCGTCCACGGCAGGCAGCTTCAGCGACTGCCCGCGTGCTTCGGGCCGCTCCTGCACCACCTTGGCTGTATGGACGCCGCGCTGGGCGAGCACTTCCATTTGAGCGGCAGCCGCGGCCTGCGTCGGAAAGCCGCCCAGCGACAGCCCAGGCTCCAGTGTGGGGTTGGACGGCGCCTCGAACGACACGCCCATCTGCCGCAGTTCGGCCTTCTTGCGGCTGACGTTTTCCAGGGTCAGGTACTTGCCCATATAGACGATCCAGCGTGCCGGTTCGACCGCCGGCTCGAGACTCCATGAGCCCGCCGGCCACGCTTCCAGCACCTGGCGCAAGCTGGCGATTTGCGCATCGTCGACCACCCCGGCTTGCAGGCACTCGGGGGCTCGCGCCGCCGCGCCAACAATATCGCTCGGCTTGGCCTCTTCGCCGGGAACGATGCGCAAGGTGTCGGGCTTGATCTGCTGGCGCAGTCGCTGCGGCTCGGTCTGCCGCGCGGGCTCGAAGCCGGCACCGGCCAACCAGCCCTGCGACCAGGCGTAGTAGGCCGCATTGGCCAGCAACAGCAAAAGGACGGCGAGGCGCAACATGGGCGGGCGGCGGTCAGTTACCGGCAGGCCGCACGCTCACTTCGGCGCTGGTGACGGTATGCATGCCGCTCGCAGTATGCACCAGCAGCGCGCCCTCCTCGCTGGTGCCGTGCGCCGTCCCCACGGTGCCGTCGCTCAGAACCACGGCACGATCGCGCAGCGCATCGCGGGCATCGAAGCGCGCCTGGAATGCGGTGAATCCCGCCAGCTCGAAGGCTTTCACGCCCCGCACCAGCGGCTCGGCGATGCGCAGCAATGCCTGCCCCGCGTCGATGCCGGGAAGCAGTTCGTGCAGCGACGCCGGCGCGGTGGCGAGGCCCGCGGGGTTGGGCGACGAGATGTTGATGCCGACGCCCACCACGGCAAAGCGCCGTGCGGCGCCTTCACCAAAGCTGGCGGTCTCGATCAGGATGCCGCCGAGCTTGCGGTCGTCCAGCCACAAGTCGTTGGGCCACTTCAGTCGGATCGCAGGGTGCAGGCTTTCCGCGAGCACCACGCCGACCGCCAGCGATAGGCCGGACCAATCCAGCGGCGCCAGCGCCATCCCCAGCGAAAAGGTCAGCGAGGCGCCCTCGGCACTGGTCCAGCCGCGGCCCAGGCGGCCCCGTCCCGCCGTCTGGCGCTGCGCCACCAGCAGCACCGGCTCCATGCCGCCGGCGCGGGCGCGCCGCATGAGCTCGGAGTTGCTCGAATCGGTCTCAGGCAGAATCTCGACCGTGAAGCCCGGCAGTGAAGGCTCGATCGCCTGCCAGATGGCCTCGGCCGACCAAATGTGTGCCCCCACGCTTGCGGCCGGGGCCGCTGCGCTGCCCCCCGAGGGGGCCTTCGCGCCTTGGGGCGGCCAGTCGGCGCTCACACTTTACTTCCGCGGGCGTCGCTTGGGCGCAAGCAAAGTGCCGCGGCACTGCTTGGCGCCGCACCAGCAGGGATACTCCGCCTTGAGCTTGGGCGTGTAGCGCTCGTCGATGATGAGGCCGTAGTCGTAGCTGAGCTCTTCGCCGGGCTCGATGTTGCGCAGCGCCTTGATGAAGACCCGGCCTTCCTCTTCGTCGGCCTCGCAACTCGGGTTGCAGGAGTGGTTGATCCAGCGCGAGGAATTGCCGCCGTGCGCGGCGTCGATCACCCGTTTTTCGTCCACATGAAAGTAGAAGGTATGGTTGGGATCTTTGGGATTGTGGGGATGGCGCCGCTGAGCCTCTTTCCAGGTGATGATTTCGCCCACGTATTCGATGATGGTTTCACCCTCGGCGATGGGCCGCACGGCGAACACACCCTTGCCATGAACGCCCGAACGCCGCACCTGGATCCGGCGCGACGCGTCGGCTTTTCCCTTGGCCTGCGCGCTGGAGGCCTCCGCGCTGCGGGACACCCTGTCGGCGGCCCCCCCATTGACTGCTTTTTCTGCCATCGCCAAAACTCTGTTAATTTGAATATGCACACGTGCGCGCGTGCGTGCGTACGCGCGAGGAACGTGGATTGTATGAATACTTGGAGGTCGGCGTGCCGCAAGGCACAACGATATCGACTGTGAGCTTAAAAACTTTGGTTATTGCCGAGAAGCCGTCGGTGGCGCAGGACCTGGTCCGCGCCCTCACGCCGCTGTCCGGCAAATTCGACAAGCACGATGAATACTTCGAAAGCGAGAAGTACATCGTCACCAGCGCCGTCGGGCACCTGGTGGAAATCCAGGCGCCGGAGGAATTCGACGTCAAGCGCGGCAAATGGAGCTTCGCCAACCTGCCGGTGATCCCGCCTTACTTCGACTTGAAGCCGGTCGAGAAGACCAAGTCGCGGCTGAATGCCGTGATCAAGCTGGCCAAGCGCAAGGACGTGGGCGACCTGGTCAACGCGTGCGACGCCGGCCGTGAAGGCGAGCTGATCTTCCGCCTGATCGAACAATTCGCGGGCAGCACCAAGGACGGCAAGTTCACTCCGCTGGGCAAGCCGGTGCGACGGCTGTGGCTGCAGTCGATGACGCCGCAAGCGATCCGCGACGGTTTCGACAAACTGCGCAGCGACAAGCAGATGGCGGGTCTGGCCGACGCAGCCCGCTCGCGGTCGGAGGCCGACTGGCTGGTCGGCATCAATGGCACGCGCGCGATGACCGCGTTCAACTCGCGCGACGGCGGCTTCTTCCTGACCACGGTCGGGCGGGTGCAGACGCCCACGCTGGCAGTCGTGGTGGAGCGCGAGGAGCAGATCCGCAAGTTCATCAGCCGCGACTACTGGGAAGTCCACGCCAGTTTCCTGGCGGAGGCGGGTGAATATCCGGCCAAGTGGTTCGACCCGAAGTGGAAGAAGAACCCCGACGATGCCGAGCAGAAGGCCGACCGGGTCTGGACCGAGCGCGAAGCGCTGGCGATCGCCGACGCGGTGCGCGGCAAGGCCGCGACGGTCACCGAAGAATCCAAACCCACGACACAGGCTTCACCGCTGCTGTTCGACCTCACTTCGCTGCAGCGCGAGGCCAACGGGCGCTTTGGCTACTCCGCCAAGACCACGCTGGCCCTGGCACAGAGCCTGTACGAGCGGCACAAGGCGCTGACTTATCCGCGTACCGATTCGCGCGCGCTGCCGGAAGACTATCTGCCGGTGGTGAAGGACACCATGGGCATGCTGGCCAACAGCGGCATGCGCCATCTCGCGCCATTCGCCAAACAGGCGATCGACGAGAACTACGTCAAGCCGAGCAAACGGATCTTCGACAACGCCAAGGTCAGCGACCACTTTGCGATCATCCCCACGCTGCAGGCGCCCAGCGGCCTGTCCGACGCCGAGCAGCGGCTGTATGACCTGGTGGTCCGGCGTTTCCTTTCGGTGTTTTTCCCGAGCGCGGAATTCATGGTGACCACCCGCATCTCGCAAGCGGTGGGCCACAGTTTCAAGACCGAAGGCAAGGTGCTGGTCAGGCCGGGTTGGCTGGCGATTTGGGGCAAGGAAGCCGCCGAGGAAGTGGCCGACGCCAAGGAAGGGGACAAGGGCCAGGCCCTGGTGCCGGTCAAGGCCGGTGAAATGGTGCGCACCGAAAGCGTCGAACCCAAGGGACTCAAGACCCGGCCGCCCGCGCGCTATTCCGAAGCGACGCTGCTCGGCGCGATGGAAGGCGCGGGCAAGTTCGTTGAAGACGACGAGCTGCGCGAGGCAATGCAGGAGAAGGGCTTGGGCACGCCGGCGACGCGCGCCTCCATCATCGAAGGGCTGATCAACGAGAAGTACATGTTCCGCGAGGGGCGCGAACTGATCCCGACCGCCAAGGCCTTCCAGCTGATGACGCTACTGCGTGGCCTGGGCGTGGAAGAACTCTCCAAACCCGAGCTCACCGGCGAATGGGAATACAAGCTCGCCCAGATGGAGCACGGCAAGCTGAGCCGCGATGCCTTCATGCGCGAAATCGCGCAGATGACGGAGCACATCGTCAAGAAGGCCAAAGAGTACGACCGTGACACGGTGCCCGGCGACTACGCCACGCTGAGCACGCCCTGCCCGAACTGCGGCGGCGTGGTGCAGGAAAACTACCGCCGCTACACCTGCATGGGCAAGCCAGGGGCCGAGCCGTGCGGCTTCTCGTTCACCAAGCTGCCGGCCGGCCGCGCCTTCGAACTGGCCGAAGTGGAGCAGTTCCTGCGCGACAAGAAGATCGGCCCGCTCGAGGGTTTCCGCTCCAAGGCAGGCTGGCCGTTCACGGCCGACATCGCGCTGAAGTACAGCGACGAAGACAAGAACTGGAAGCTGGAATTCGATTTCGGCAACGAGCAGGACCCGGCGCAAACCGGCGAGCTGGTCGATTTCGCCGGCCAGGAGCCGCTGGGCAAATGCCCGAAGTGCGGCGCCCGCGTTTTCGAATTCGGCAAGAACTACGTCTGCGAAAAGTCGCTGCCCACCGCCGAGCAGCCAACCCCGACCTGCGACTTCAAGACCGGCCAGGTCATCCTGCAGCAGCCGGTGTCACGCGAGCAGATGTCGAAGCTGCTGGAAACCGGCAAGACCGACCTGCTCGACAAGTTTGTGTCGATGCGCACGCGCCGCCCGTTCAAGGCTTTCCTCGCCTGGAACAAGGAAGAGGGCAAGGTGACATTCGAGTTCGCCCCGTCGAAGTTCCCGCCGCGCAAGGGCGCCGCGGGCAAGACGATTGCGCGTGAACCGGCCGCGAAGTACACGCCGCTTGCCAAGGCGGCGAAGACCGCCGCCAAGACCGCCGCAAAGAAAGCCCCGGCGAAAAAAGCTGCACCCGCCAAAAAGGCTGCCGCACCCAAAGCACCGCGCAAGATGGGCGCGGGTCTGAAGCCCAGTGCGCAACTGGCGGCGGTGATCGGCGCGGAACCGGTGGCACGCACCCAGGTGATCAAGAAGCTATGGGACTACATCAAGGCCAACGGCCTGCAAGACGCGAAGGACAAGCGTTCGATCAATGCCGACGCCAAACTGCTGCCGGTGTTCGGCAAGCCGCAGGTGACGATGTTCGAATTGGCCGGCATCGTCGGCAAGCACCTGGCTGCCTAAGCCAAAGGCGGCGCGCGCGTGACGGGCATGTGCTCGTCAATCCGGTCGAGCATCAGTTCGGGCTCGTCCGCGTCGGCCGGCGATTCGTTATCCAGCTGCTGCCGCATGCGCGCGGTATCGAGGTCTCCCGTCCATTTGGCCACCACCAGGGTGGCGACGCCGTTGCCGATCAGGTTTGTCAGCGCACGCGCTTCCGACATGAACCGGTCGATTCCCAGGATCAACGCCAGCCCCGCGACGGGCACATGGCCGACCGCCGACAGCGTGGCGGCCAGCACGATGAACCCGCTGCCTGTCACGCCCGCGGCGCCCTTGGAGGTGAGCAGCAGCACCACCAGCAAGGTGATCTGCTGGGTGATTGACATCGGCGTGTTGGTCGCTTGCGCGATGAACACCGAGGCCATCGTCAGGTAGATCGAGGTGCCGTCCAGGTTGAACGAATAGCCGGTCGGGATCACCAGTCCCACCACCGACTTGCGCGCGCCCAGGTTTTCCATCTTGCTCATCATGCGGGGCAGCACCGATTCCGAAGACGAGGTGCCCAGCACGATCAGCAGTTCTTCCTTGATGTACTTGATGAACTTCCAGATTGAAAAGCCGGTGACGCGTGCGATGAAGCCGAGCACGACGAAAATAAAAACCACGCAGGTCGCATAGAAGGTGGCCATCAGCTCCCCGAGCTGCAGCAGCGACCCGAGGCCGTATTTGCCGATGGTGAACGCCATCGCGCCGAACGCGCCGATCGGCGCCACTTTCATGATGAAGCCGACGATCGCGAACAGAACCTGCGAAAACTTCTCGATGAAGTCGAACACCGGGGTGCCGCGGCCGCCGAACCTGTGCAAGGCGAATCCGAACAAGACGGCAAACAGCAGCACCTGCAGGATTTCTCCCTTCGCGAACGCGTCGACGATGGTGTTGGGAATGATGTTGAGGATGAACTCGGTGGCCGATGTCATCTGGCCCGGCTTGGTGTAGGCCGCGACGGCTTTGGTATCGAGCGAAGCCACGTCCACGTTCATGCCTGCGCCGGGCTGCACGACGTTGATGATCACCAGGCCGATGACGAGGGCGATCGAGCTGACGACCTCGAAATACAGCAGCGCCAGGCCGCCGGTCTTTCCGACCTTCTTCATGTCCTCCATGCCCGCGATGCCCACCACCACGGTGCAGAAGATGATCGGGGCGATCATCATCTTGATCAGCTTGATGAAGCCGTCGCCCAAAGGCTTCATGGCCTCGCCACTGGCCGGCGCCACATAGCCCAGGATCACGCCGACGACGATGGCGAACACCACCTGCAGGTACAGCGATTTATAAAAGGGCCTGCGGGCAGTGGTCGGGCTCATGAGTTTCTCCGTGATAGCGGGCGGGCAAGCCGGAAGCCGCGCGCATAGCGTAGCAGCGCGCGGCGCATCCGGGTTTGATTTTCCTCAAGACAGCTCGACACTGGCGTGCGCGCCGCTTTGGGCGCATCGTGCGCTCCTCATCTTTGGAGGGACAGCTCTGCGCATCGGCAGCCCTGCGGGCTCGGCGCCGCGGCTCATAAACTGCTGACCAGGTGCCCGCCGTCAACCGGAATCACCGCACCGGTCATGTAGGCCGAAGCGTCGGAAGCAAGCAGTAGCAGCGGCCCATCCAGGTCGGCGAGTTGCCCCACGCGCTTTTGCGGAATGCGAGCGATCAGCGCCTGGCCGGCCGGTGAGCGCAGCAAATCGCGGTTGATGTCCGTCTCGAAGTAGCCGG
>JAQGMT010000447.1 GCA_028292185.1 Ramlibacter sp.
GAAAAGATCCGGATCGCCGAAACCGCCCGCTTTGGTGATGATCCCGAGCTCCTGCCCCGCATACAGCGCGGTGCCATGCACCACCCCCGGAACAAGGCTTTGGCACAGGTCGATGCTTTTCACTCCGAGCCGAATCAGCGTCGCGCGGGCTGTGTCGCCCCCCGTCATCACCAGCGCCGTGTCGGCAGCTGAAGCCTTTCCGAGCACCATCGCGGCAAGCTCACCGATCTGCGCCGCAATCCGGCGGGGATCGAGTGCGCCCGGCGCGGCCAGCCCCTCGACATGAATTACCCCGATGGCCTGTTCAGCGCATACCTCCCGCTCGGCGGGTTCCGGCGTTTCGCCGGTGAGCGGAACGACCAGCTTGGCAACGTCGCCGCGCGCCAGCAGTTTTCGCACCTGCTCGGCGCTGCGGCTGTTATACGAACCCACGACGAACCAGAGGCGGCGATAGCGGCGGTCGTTCCGGGCCGCCGCCGGCGGTGTCCCGGCGTGCTGCAGCCGCGCGACCGCGGCGGCCAGGCCTGAGGAGCCGACCAGAAGAACGTCTTCGCGGTGCGCCAATCCAATCCGGGCGATGCGATCAAGATCGGCATCGTCCTGCGAGTCGGCCACCAGCACCGAACACTCGTCGCTGGGCAGCGCGAATGATTCACCCTGCGCCAACGGCTGAATGCAAGCCCCCGGCAGTTGCGAGCGCAACATGCTGATGAGATTCTCGTCCCGGCGCCTGGCGTGCACGTACAGCTGGCCGTCGCGCAGCACCCGCCCGTGAGCCGGCGCGGCCGGTGCAATGATGGCGCATCGACGCCCGCTGCCGGCAAGCGCCGCGATGGTCTCGGCCCCGATGTTGCCGCGCAGTGTCGAGTCGATCTTCTTGAACGGCAGGCGGCTGCCATCGGCGCACAGCTCCATCATCGCGCGCTGTACCGTGCGCGCAGCCTCCTGCGGCGAAGCCTCGCGGGAATCCGTGTCGATGGACAGCACCGAGGCCAAGGACGGCAAGGCGCCTTCGAGGTTCAAAACGACTGAGGCGCTGGCCCCGAGGTCCGCGAACGGAGCCGCCGCATCCATCGCACCGGTCAGGTCGTCCGCGACGATGCCAACGTGCATGCGCGTGGTCAGGCGGCCTGAACGGCGGCCAGCCGGCGGGCGTAGGCCATGGCCGCTTGCATGTTGACGTGATTGGCGATGCCGCGCCAGGCAATGTCGAAAGCAGTGCCGTGATCGACCGAGGTGCGCAGGATCGGCAATCCGAGGCTCACGTTCACCGTGGTATCGAACGCGATGAGCTTGGTCGGGATATGGCCCTGGTCGTGATACTGCGCGATGACCAGGTCGAACTCTCCCCTGCTGGCCCGGTAGAACACCGTGTCGCCCGGCACCGGCCCGGTCACGTCCATGCCCTCGGCGCGCGCGGCTTCGATCGCCGGGATGATCTGTTCGATCTCCTCCCTGCCGAACAGGCCGCCTTCACCGCTGTGCGGATTGAGGCCCGCGACCGCGAGCCGCGGCTTCGCGAGCCCCAGCTTGCGCAAATGAGCATGGCCCTGGCGGATGGTGGCCAGCACGCGCTCGGTGCTCGCGCGGTGCACGGCGCCGGCCAGCGAAACATGGGTGGACACATGCAGCGTGGAAAGCGTCTCCGAGGCCAGCAGCATGAATGACGATTTGGCCCCGGTCAGGTGCGCCAGCAGCTCGGTGTGTCCATCGAAGTTGTAGCCCGCCTGATGCAGCGCCGCCTTGTTCAGCGGTGCGGTGACGATGACGGCGATGCGCTCGGCCAGGGCGGCCGTCACCGCCGCGGCGATGTAGGCATACGCGCAGGCGCCGCCGGCCGCCGTGATGGTGCCGTCCTTCACGGCGCCGTGTCCTGCCGGAATCGCGATGTCCACGATCGGCACTGCGTCGCCGGGAAGCGCGTCGCCCTCGCCGCCACGGTCATCGGCGAAGGACAGGCCGCTGCCCACCAGCTCGTTGGCGCGCTTCAGGATGGCGCGGTTGCCGAAGACGACCGTCGAGCGGCGCTCCGGCCCGGAGCAATCGCGCAGCGCCTTGCAGATGATTTCGGGACCGACGCCCGAAGGATCTCCCATCGTGATGCCGATGCGGGACGAGAAATTCATGGCCGGCCTTGTTGCGGTGATCAATTGGGAACGATCTTCGCCGCCTGGGCCACCTTGGACCACTTGGCGGTTTCCGACTTGATGTAGCCCGCGAATTGAGCCGGGTCCATGGTGGCAGGCTCGGCGCCCAGCGAAGCGAGCTTCTCCTTGACCTCCGGCAGGCGAACGATCCTGGTCAGCTCGGCGCTGAGGCGCTCGGCGATGTCCTTCGGCGTGCCCGCGGGCGCCAGGATGCCCACCCAGACACTGACTTCGAAGTCGGGCAGGCCGCCCGATTCGGCCACGGTGGGCACACCGGGCATGAGCGAAGTGGGCTTTGCGCTGGAGACCGCGATGGCGCGGAGCTTGCCGGACTTGATCTGGGGCAGTGCCACAGGCAAGGTGGGAAACATCATCGGCACCTGCCCGCCGATCACGTCGGTGATGGCCGGGGTGTCGCCCTTGTACGGGATGTGGACGAGGTCGATGTCGGCGAGCACCTTCAGCAGTTCCACCGTCAGGTGGTTCGATGTGCCGTTACCCGCGGAAGCGTAGCTGAGCTGACCGGGTTTTTGCTTGGCCAGCGCGATCAGGTCCTTGACCGACTTGACCGGCAATGAGGGATTCACCACCAGGATGTTCGGGGCGGAGGCCAGCAGCGCCACAGGCGTGAAGTCCTTGACCGGGTCGTAGGGCAAGGCCTTGTATTGGCTGGGCGCCATGGCGATGTTGCTGACCGAGCCAAGCAGCAATGTGTAGCCGTCGGGCTTGGCCTTGGCCACGAGATCGGCGCCTATGGTGCCCCCCGCGCCGGCGCGGTTGTCGATGATGACCGGCTGCCCCAGCGACTCCGACAGCTTTTGGCCGACCACCCGCGCCACGATGTCGTTGATGCCGCCAGGCGGAAAGCCCACGATCAGTTTGATCGGCTTGCTGGGAAAGGTCTCGGCGAAAGCGGGGCCCGCAGCGCTGGCGGCGACCAGCAAGGCCACTGCAAACAGGCGTGCTGTCTTGAAGATGCTCATGAGAGAAAATCCTGTGTTGATCAAGTTCTTACGCCGGCAAGGCATGCTTTTCGATGTTGGTATGCGCCGAGCCTTCGGGCAAGCGCACCGGGACGCCTTGCTTTTCGAGCAGCCGCTGCACCCGAGCCACCGGCGGGTTGCGCCAATCGGGCGACGGTTCGGACGCCATCACGGCGGCCAGCACCCCGGCGGCCTGGCCGGCCAGCCCGATGGGCGCCATGTTGCGGGCAAACTTGTCGACGTCGTGAGTCACCGAAGCACATCGCCCGGCGACCACCAGGTTGGTGATGCCCTGCGGCAGCATGCACGACATCGGGTACTCGAATCGCATCAGCTTCAGTGACAGTTTGCGAGCCCATTCATCGGCGGCGGATCCTTCGTGCCCGAAATCGGGACCGTGCAGCTCGGCGGTGCCGTAATCCACGGAGGTCATCACAGCCACCGAATCGTCGAAACGCCTGCCGTCCCGGATGTCCGGGTACGTCAGCGTGTAGCGGCCCTTGATGCGCCGCGTCTCGCGCACACCGAGATAGGCCGAGGTATCGACCAGGAAGCTGTTCTCGAAGCCCGGCAACAGCTGGCGGCAGGTCCGCACGACTTCGCGCAACTGATCGCGCCCTTCGATCTCCGCGCGGCTGACGGCGGCGCCGTCCGTGCCGTCGACGTTGTAGATGCGCGTGCTGTTGCAGATGAGGATGGCGCGGTCGCGGTGTTCGGGCGGGTTCACGCCGCTGAAGCGCAGGTAGTTGACGGGTGCGTCCGGGTTCAGCAATCCCTGCCGCTTGGCAGCCTCGATGACTGAAAAGAAACCGTCGATGCGCACGATGCCGGAATCGAGATCGACCACACGGCGGCCGTCGTCCTGCGAAAAATCCGAAGGGTGCGAGTCGATGTAGTCCTTGAACTGTGTCAGGTCGATGTTGCCGATGCGTCCCATCACCGTGACCGGGCGCATGGCGCCGTCGCTCTCGCGGCCCTTGTCGAAAGCGGCGCCCGAACGCGCCGCGACGTCGCCGTCACCGGTCGCGTCGATGACCACCTTCGCCATCACGGCCTGGCGCCCGGATTTGTTTTCGATGATGACGCCCTCGATCTTCCCGTCGATGACGATGGGTTCGGAAACCCATGTGTAGAGCAGCACCTGCGCGCCGGACTCGCGCAATATGTCCATCGCGGTCCACTTGTACGCCTCGATGTCCCAAGGCACCACATCCCCCAGGCCGGCGCCCTGCTCATTTGCCAGCCGGGTGAAGAACTCACGCGGAAAACCGGCAAGCTCACTGGACGGGATGACCAGCAGCCCCATCGCCGAACCGGTGGCCGTTCCGCCCAGAAATCCCGCGCGCTCCAGCAGCAGCGTGCGTGCCCCGGACCGCGCCGCCGAAACGGCGGCGGCAATGCCCGCGACGCCGCCGCCGCAGACCAGCACATCCACCCGATCGGCGATGGCAATCTCCTGGTGGGGGATGGTGATGGTGTTGGATGAAATCTGGTACATCGATTGTCCTGGGTGCGAATGAAAAAAGAATGCGTTCAGGCCCGCTGCGGCCGCGCGGAAACACGAGCTTGATACGCGTCGATATAGGCGTGCTTGGCCACCTGGATGTGATCGCGGCAAAGGGACACCAGCTTGGTGCGATCCCCCTTTTGCAGCGCTCGAATGATATGCCAATGATCGTGGCGGGCGCTCTCGATATGCTCGGGCTTGGTAATGGAGAAAGACCGCACCGCGTGCGCCTTCTTGCCCAGCAGTTCGATCTGCTCCGAGAGATAGTGATTGCCACAGTGGGCGAACAAGGCCCGGTGGAACTCGATATTGATGCGGAACATCGCGCGAATGTCGCGCGCCGCCGCGGCCGCATCGTGCCGCTTCTGAATTTCGGTGATTTCTTTCAAGGTCGCACGCTCCAGCGGCAGGGGCATCCACGCCGCGGCCGCCGTCTCCAGCAGTTCACGCATGGCGTAAATCTGTTCCACCTCGCTCGGCTCCAGGTCCTTGACCGTGACGCTGCGCCCCGGCGGGCGTTCCACCAGCCCGATCCGGTCGAGCTCAGCGAGCGCCTGGCGCACGACGTGACGCTTTGCGTCGAAGCGCTCGATGAGGTCGTTCTCGATCAGGCGTTCGCGCGGGTGCAGCAGCCCGAAGAGGATGTCTTCCTCGAGCGTCTCGACAATTTCGGAAACCGTCGCACCACTGTCAGCAGCGGCGGCGCCGGCCTGCGGTTCGTGCTCAAGCGGCAGAACCTTGTGTGCGCGTTGCATTGCACCGAATATGCGCCGTGGGCGCGCCTCTGTCAATAGGATTATCAATAATTTTATCGATGAAATGTCCTTGAAGGCGAGCTCGCCGCTTAACTAAAGTACGGCCATGTGCGCCCGATATCACTCCGTCCTCGACGCCGCGCGTTTGCAGCAGTTCATTCCCGCCGAGGCGCACAACTTCACCATGCTCACCATCAACGCGGACACGCATCCGTTGATATGCCGCTACCAGCGCCCCGATGACGAGAAGCGCATGGTGGTCGTCTTGCGCGAGGAAGACTATGACGCGTGGCTCGATGCGCCCGCGCAGCGCAGCATGGAATTCATGCGGCAATGCCCGCCGGAGGAAATGATTTGCGGCTGATGCAGCCGCCGCTCTAGAAGTTGTGCAAGAGCGTCAGCCGGAACGAGCGCGATTCGATCGGATGGAAATGGATGTCGGACACCGGTGCCGCCTCTGTGCGCAGCCGCGACTCGTAGAAGTAGTCGATCGCCGATGCCTTGCGATTGGTCAGGTTGAACCCTTCGAGCTCGACCTTGGTTTTCGCGTTGATCTTGTAGCCGATGCGGCCATTCAGCGTCGTTGTGGCGTTGGACCGCACGCTGTTGTCTTCGATCAGCGGCCGCGGCCCGAAATACCGCAATTGCAAAGCGCCAAAGAAGCGACCGAGATTGTCGACCGCGAGGGCGACCGACGCCACGCCCTCGACGGCGCCGGGGACGCGG
>JAQGMT010000449.1 GCA_028292185.1 Ramlibacter sp.
CCACTTTGCCGCGCAGCAGCTTGACCTGCGAGCGCAGGTTCTTGCTTTCCAGCCTGCGCCTTTTGGAGGCCTTGGTCGGCTTCGTCGGCCGCCGCACCTTGGGCGCCCGCGCGACACTGTCCACCAGCTCCTGCAGCCGCCCCATCGCCTCGGCCCGGTTCATGTCCTGGCTGCGGTGCGTCTGCGCCTTGATGACGAGCACGCCGTCGCGCGTAATGCGCTGGTCATTCAGCGCCAGCAGCCGCTCTTTGTGGTCCTCGCGCAAGGATGAGTTGGGGATGTCAAAGCGCAGGTGAATCGCGCTGGACACCTTGTTCACGTTCTGGCCGCCGGCGCCCTGCGCGCGCATGGCCGTGATCTCGACTTCAGATTCGGGAATCACGGTGCTGGGTGGATCGGCGGCGGACATGCGCGGCCGTGTGCTCAGGAACCCGCTGCGACGAGCGTGCGGGTGTATTCATTGCGCGGCGAGTCCAGCACCTGCAGCACCGGGCCGGCTTCCACGATGTCTCCGTCCTTCATCACCATCACGTCGTGCGCCATGGCGCGGATCACGTCCACGTCGTGCGTGATCAGCAGGTAGCTCAGGCCCTTCTCCTTCTGCAACTGGCTCAGCAGCTTGAGCACCTGCTTCTGGATCGTGACGTCCAGGGCGCTGGTCGGCTCGTCGAGCACCAGCAGGTCGGGCCCTACGATCAGCGCTCGCGCGATCGCCAGCCGCTGCCTCTGGCCACCGGAGAATTCGTGCGGGTAGCGCTGCAGCAGCCCAGGGAACTGCGCCTCGCCCAGCCCGACATCCGCCAGCGCCTGGATCACCCGCTCCCGCCGCTGCGGCAGCGGCAAGCCCGGTTCGTGCACCAGCAGGCCCTCACCGACGATTTCCTCGACGGTCATGCGCGGGGACAGCGAAGAAAACGGGTCCTGGAACACCACCTGCACCAGGCGGCGGATGCCTTTGTTGGCCGCGGCATCCGGTCCCCAGCGGCGGCCCATCACGTCGAGGTCGCCGCCATGCGGCAACAGGCCCAGTGCCGCCAACGCCAGCGTCGACTTGCCCGATCCCGACTCGCCCACCACGCCGAGGGTGCGGCCCGGAGGGATGGAAAAGCCCGCGCCCTTCACCGCCACGAACTCGCCCTTGCGGAACCAGCCGCGCACGCCTGGAATCGGGATCGGGTATTTCACCCTCAGCTCGCTCGCGCGCATCACCGGCTGCGCGCCCGCCGGCACGTCTTCGTCGATTTCACGCGCCGGCCGGCTCTCGATCAGTTTGCGGGTGTAGGCATGCTGCGGAGCGGCGAACACGGCGTCCACCTCGCCGTGCTCGACCAACCATCCGTCCTGCATCACGGCCACGCGGTCGGCGAATTTACGCACCAGGTTCAGATCGTGCGTGATCAGCAGCACGGACATTCCATAGCGCCGCTGCAGGTCCCCCAGCAAGTCCAGGATCTGGCCGCGCAAGGTGACATCGAGCGCGGTGGTGGGTTCATCGGCCAGCAATAGCTTGGGCCGGCAAGCCAGCGCCATCGCGATCATCGCGCGCTGACGTTGGCCGCCGGAGAGTTGATGCGGGAAGGCATTGACGCGCCGCTCGGGCTCGGGAATGCCCGTGTCCGCCAACAGCTCGATCGCGGCGCGATGCGCCTGCTGGCCCGAAAGGGCTTGCTTCAACTGCAGGACTTCCGCGATCTGGTTGCCCACGGTGTAGAGCGGGTTCAGCGCCGTCATCGGCTCCTGGAAAATCATCGCGATCTCACGCCCGCGCACCGCCAGAAGCTCGCGCTCCGGCAACTGGAGCAAGTCGCGCCCTTCGAACAGCGCCGACCCGGTGATCGTCGCGTTGTAGACCAGGCGCAGCAGGCTCAGCGCACTGACCGTCTTGCACGAACCCGACTCACCCACCAGCGCCAGTTTCTCGCCCGCGCCGATGTGGAAGTCGATGCCATGCACGACCTCCTTGCCGCCGAAGGAAACCCGCAGGTCCTTGACGTCCAGCAGCGGGGTGAGCGCCGTCATTTCTCCGCCTTGCGCGGGTCGAGCGCGTCACGCAACGCGTCGCCCATGAACGTGAGCAGCAGCAGCGTGAGCACGAGGACGGCGAAGGTCGAAAGCGAAATCCACCAGGCGTCGATGTTGTTCTTGCCCTGGCTCAATAGTTCCCCGAGTGACGGCGTGCCGGGTGGTACGCCCAGGCCAAGGAAGTCGAGTGAAGTCAAAGCCAGGATGGCGCCGCTCATGCGAAACGGCAGAAAGGTGACCACGGGCGTCATGCTGTTGGGCATGATGTGCCGCCACATGATCCTGCCGTTGCCCACGCCGAGAGCGCGCGCGGCCCGCACGTAGTCCATCTGCCGGTTGCGCAGGAACTCGGCGCGCACATAGTCCGCGAGCGACATCCACCCGAACACGCTGAGCAGGATCACCAACAGGGCCACGCTCGGCGCGAAGATCGCACTGAAGATGATCAGCAGATATAACTCCGGCATCGAGCTCCAGATCTCGATGAAGCGCTGGAACGCGAGGTCGGTCTTGCCGGCGAAGTACCCTTGCACCGCGCCCGCGGCAATGCCCAGCGCGGTGCCTATCGCCGTCAGCGCGATGCCGAACAACACACTGACCCGGAAGCCATAAATCAGCTGGGCCAAGAGATCGCGGCCGCGGTCGTCGGTGCCGAACCAGTTCTCCGTCGTAGGCGCGGCGGGACTCGGCGACTTGGCGAAGTAGTTCAGGGTGTTGGGGCCATAGTGATTGGGTGCAAAAAGAGCCCAGTTGGAGCCGCGCGTGATGCGCTCCCGCACGAACGGATCCAGGTAATCCGCGGGCGTGGGAAAGTCGCCGCCGAAGGTCTGCTCCGAATAGTCCCGCAGCACCGGAAAGTAGGTTTTTCCTTCGTAGCGCACGATCAAGGGGCGGTCGTTAGAGATCACTTCCGCAAGCAGGCTCAAGGCCACCATCGCGCAGAAGATCACCAGGCTCCAATAGCCCAGGCGATTGCGCTTGAAGCGAAGCCAGGCCCGCCGTCCCGGAGACGGGTGCGTGTCTTTGCCAGGGTCGCCGTGGATCCGGCTCTGCCGGTCCACTTGCGGCGCCGCCCTGGGGGGGAGGCCGCCAGAGGCCGCTTCGGGGAGGTTACTCAAATTTGACACGCGGGTCCACCCAGACGTAGCAGAGGTCGCTCACGAGTTTGGTCACGAGGCCGATCAGCGTGAACAGGTACAAGGTGCCCAGCACCACTGGATAGTCGCGGCGGATCACGCTCTCGTAGCTCAGGAGGCCGAGCCCGTCGAGCGAGAACAAGGTTTCGATCAGCAGCGACCCGGTGAAGAATGCGCCGATGAAGGCCGAGGGAAAGCCCGTGATGATCGGTATCAGCGCGTTGCGGAACACGTGCTTCCAGAGCACCCGGTTTTCATCGAGGCCCTTGGCGCGCGCGGTGAGCACGTATTGCTTGCGGATCTCCTCGAGGAATGAATTCTTGGTCAGCATCGCCGTCACGGCGAAACTGCCGAAAACCATCGCCGTGACGGGCAGCGTGATGTGCCAGAGATAGTCCACGATGCGCGCACCCCAACTCAACTCGTCCCAATTCGCGGAAGTCAGTCCCCGCAGCGGAAACCACTGCAGCTGTCCGCCGAAGATCACCAGCAAGGCGACGCCCAGCACAAAGCCCGGAATGGCGTAACCCACCAGGATGATCAGTGTCGTGACCAGGTCGAAGCGAGTGCCGGCGCGCACCGCCTTGGCGACCCCGAGCGGGACGGCGATGCCGTAGCTGATGAGAAAAGTCCACAGCCCCAGGCTGATCGACACCGGCAGCTTTTCCACCACCAGGCTCCACACGTCCTTGTTCTGGAAAAAGCTTTTGCCCAGGTCGAAGCGCGCGAACTGGCCGAGCATCTGCAGCAGCCGCTCGTGCGCCGGCTTGTCGAATCCGTACAGCGCCTTGATCTGCTCCAGCCGTTTCGGATCGACGCCCTGGTTGCCGCGGTAACTGGAGCCGCCCGATTCCACGCCGCCGAAACCCTTGGCCTCCGACAGGTACTGTTCGACCGGCCCGCCCGGCACGAACTGGATCACCGCGAAGGTGATCAGCAGCACCCCCAGCAGCGTGGGGATCATCAGCAGCAGGCGCCGCAGGATGTACGACATCATGGTTGCGATCCTCCCTGTCCCGCGCCTTGCGCCGCGCCCTTGGCCCACCACGTGAACATCACCCACTCCTCGGCATTGGCGTACGAGGGCATTGGCGACTTGAAGGCCAGCCGCTGCTGGTTGTAGGCGATGCGATGCGCCGTCAGTGTCCACTGGGGCACGAGGTAGTGGCTGTGCATGATGACGCGATCCAGCGCGCGGCAGGCGGGCAGCAGCTGCGCTTTGGTCTTGGCGCTCACCATGGCCTGCACCAACGCGTCGACCGCAGGACTCTTCACGCCCATGTAGTTGCCCGAACTTTCGGTGTCCGCCGCCTTGCTGCCGAACACGTCGGCCAGCTGCTGGCCCGGATCGTGGGTGCCGGGAAAATTGATGGTGGTGATGTCGAACTCGAACTTGTCCAGCCGCTGCTGGTACAGCGCGAAATCGACCGAGGCGAACGTCAAGGTGATTCCGAGTTTCTCGAGGTTTCGCATCCACGGGGCGACGGTGCGAACGCCGCCTTCCTTGCTGTCCATGTATTCCAGCACCATGGCCTGGCCTTTGGCATTGCGCAGCGCGCCGTCGCGGTATTCCCATCCGGCCTGCTTCAACAGCGCCTGGGCCTTGCGCAGGTTGTCACGCAGCGAACGGCCGGGCCCTTCGGTGGTGGGCGGCTCGTACATCGGGCCGAACACGGCCACGGGCACTTTCGCGCGCCACGGCTCGAGCAACGCGGCTTCCTCGGGCGAAGGCAATCCGGTGGCGGCGCAATCGGTGTTGCCAAACAGGTCGCGCACACGCGGGTAGCCGTTGTAGAACAACTGGCGGCTCATCCACTCGAAATCCAGTGCGAGGTCCAGCGCCTCACGCACGCGCGGGTCGGACAAGAACGGTTTGCGGCTGTTAAGCACAAAACTCTGGAAGCCGGCGGGCTGCTTGTGCTCGAAGGCCTTCTTCACCAACTCGCCCGAATCGAAGCGCTTGCCATTGACGCGGCGGGCCCAGTCGCCGGCGGAATAAAAACTCATCATGTCGAATTCAGCGGCCTTGAACGCCTCCAGGCGCGCGGTGGCGTCCCGGTAGATCTTCACGGTGATGCGATCGAAGTTGTGGCTGCCATGCTTCACCGCCAGGTCACGCGCCCAGTAGTCGGGATCGCGCACGTAGGTGATGTCCTTGCCGAAACGCACCGGCCCGATCTTGTACGGACCGCTGCCGATCGGAATGTCCATCACCACTTGGTCGAAGGGCTTGGCCTTGCCGTTTTCCATGCCCCACGCGCGGCTGAAAATCGGCAGGCCGCCCACCGTCAGCGGCAGTTCGCGATTGGGCTTCTTGAAGCGGAAACGCACGGTGCGCGCATCGAGCACGTCGCAGCCCGCGACATCCTCCAGCGATGTCTTGAAGCTGGGCGAAACGAACGGCCCGATCAGCGTGTCGTAGCTGTGTTTGACGTCGGCCGCTTCCACCGGCGCGCCATTGTGGAAGCGCGCCTGCGGCCGCAAGCGGAAGGTGACGCTCAGACGGTCCTCGGCCACCGCCACATCCTCTGCCAGCAAGCCATAGCCCGAAGCGGTTTCGTCCATCGAACCGGCCAGCAGCGTGTCGAACATCAGCGCGGCGAGATACGCCGGTGGCGCGCCCTTGATGGTGAACGGGTTGTACTTGTCGAAGGTGGAATAGCGCTGGTTGCTCACCAGGCGCAGCTCGCCGCCGCGCGGCGCGGCCGGGTTCACGTAGTCGAAGGCCGTGAAACCGGCCGGATATTTCAGGTCGTCCCAGAGCGCATAGCCGTGCGCGGCCCAGCACGGCGGCGCCAGCAGAGACGCCAGAAATAAGAGCCATGCCCGCATGCGACAATTCTGCACAGATTTTTTACTCGAAGACACCTATGGGCTTTCTGGCTGGCAAGAAATTGTTGATCACCGGCGTGCTGTCGAACCGCTCGATCGCCTACGGCATTGCCAGAGCGTGCCACGTCCAAGGCGCGGAACTGGCCTTCAGCTACGTGGGCGAGCGCTTCAAGGAGCGCATCACCGAGTTCGCCGCGGAGTTCGGCTCCAGCCTGATCTTCGACTGCGACGTCGGCGACGACGCGCAGATCGAGCGGATGTTCACGGACCTGTCCGCCACCTGGCCCAAGTTCGACGGATTCGTGCACAGCATCGGCTTCGCCCCGCGCGAAGCGATCTCCGGCAACTTCCTGGACGGGATGACGCGCGAAAATTTCAGGATCGCGCACGACATCAGCGCCTACAGTTTTCCGGGGCTGGCCAAGGCGGCGCTGCCGTTCCTGAACGACAAGGCGGCGCTGCTTACGCTCAGCTACCTGGGCGCCATCCGCACCGTGCCCAACTACAACACCATGGGCCTGGCGAAGGCCAGCCTGGAAGCTTCGGTGCGCTACCTCGCCGAGGCCGTGGGTTGCCTGCCCGACGGCCGCAGCATCCGGGTCAATGGCATCAGTGCAGGCCCCATCAAGACGCTGGCCGCCAGCGGCATCAAGGATTTCGGCAAGCTGCTCAGCGTGATCGCCAATGCCGCGCCGATCCGCCGCAACGTGACCATCGAAGACGTGGGCAATGTCGCCGCATTCCTGCTCAGCGACCTGGCCGGCGGCGTCACCGCCGAAATCACCTACGTCGATGGCGGCTTCAGCCAGACCGCTGTCGCGGTGGTGGAAGCCTGAGCACGAAGTCGCAGCCGACTCCGAAGGCCCGGCTTCCTCTCACCTTTTTGCGACGCAATCCGCGTAGTAGCGGACCTTGCCGTCCGTCATCGGCTCCTCCACCAGGCCGTGGATGTCGGTTTCGAAGCCGGGGCACTGCGAGTTGAATTCGCGCGAGAACTTCAGGTAGTCGACGATCTTCTTGTTGAACACCTCGCCCGGAATCAGCAGGGGAATTCCCGGCGGATATGGCGTGACCAGCGAGGTCGTGATGCGCCCTTCCAGATGGTCGATCTCCACCCGCTCGGTCTTGCGGTGCGCGATGTACGCGAAGGCATCGCTTGGCTTCATCGCCGGCGTCAGGTCGCTCAAGTACATGTCCGTCGTCAGCCGCGCGATATCGTATTTCGCGTACAGCTCGTGCACGTACTGGCACAGGTCGGCCAGGCCCATACGCTCGTAGCGGGGAAACTGCTGGCAGAACTCGGGCAGGATGCGCCACATCGGCTGGTTCCTGGCGTAGTCGTCCTTGAACTGCTGCAGTGCCGACAGCAAGGTGTTCCACCGGCCCTTGGTGATGCCGATGGTGAACAGGATGAAGAAGCTGTAGAGCCCCGTCTTCTCCACGATGATGCCGTGCTCCGCCAGGAAACGCGTCACGATGCTGGCCGGAATGCCGGTCTTGGCGAACTTGCCGTTCAGGTCTAGCCCTGGCGTGACGATGGTGGACTTGATCGGGTCCAGCATGTTGAAACCCTCGGCCAGGTTGCCGAAGCCATGCCAGTTGCGCGACGGGTTGTTGCCCGTCTTCGCGGAGCGGGCCTCACCCTGCAGGATCCAGTCCTCCCCGCGGCCGACGCCCTCGTCCACCAGCTTGTCCGGCCCCCAGACCTTGAACCACCAGTCGGCGCCGTACTCCTCGTCCACCTTGCGCATCGCGCGGCGGAAGTCCAGCGCTTCCAGGATGCTTTCTTCCACCAGCGCGGTGCCCCCGGGCGGCTCCATCATCGCCGCGGCCACGTCGCAGCTGGCGATGATGGCGTATTGCGGGCTGGTCGAGGTGTGCATCAGGTAGGCCTCGTTGAACAGGTGCCGGTCCAGCTTGCGGTTCTGCGAATCCTGCACCAGCACGTGGCTGGCCTGGCTGATCCCCGCCAGCAGCTTGTGGGTGGACTGCGTGGCGAAAGTCAATGCCTCCTTGGGCCGCGTCCGGTTCTTGCCCATCGCGTGATAGGGGCCGTAGAACGGGTGGAACGCCGCGTGCGGCAACCAGGCCTCGTCAAAGTGCAGTGTGTCGACGTAGCCGTCGAGCATCTTCTTGATGGTCTCGGTGTTGTAGATCACGCCGTCGTACGTCGATTGCGTGAGGGTCATCACGCGCGGCTTCACCCTGTCGGCATCCACGCCCTTGAGCAGCGGATTGGCGCGGATCTTCTCGCGGATGGCCGCCGGCTCGAACTCGCTTTGCGGAATGGGGCCGATGATCCCGAAGTGGTTGCGCGTGGGCTTCATGAACACGGGAATGGAGCCGGTCATGATGATCGCGTGCAGGATCGACTTGTGGCAGTTGCGGTCCACCACCACCACGTCGTCCGGCGCCACCGTGTGGTGCCACACCATCTTGTTGGAAGTGCTGGTCCCGTTGGTGACGAAGAAGCAATGGTCGGCATTGAAGATGCGCGCGGCATTGCGTTCACTCGCGGCCACCGGGCCGGTGTGATCGAGCAGCTGGCCCAGCTCGTCCACCGCGTTGCACACGTCGGCGCGCAGCATGTTTTCGCCGAAGAACTGGTGGAACATCTGTCCCACCGGGCTTTTCAGGAACGCGACGCCGCCCGAGTGGCCCGGGCAATGCCACGAATAGGAACCGTCCTCGGCGTAATCGAGCAGCGCCTTGAAGAACGGCGGCTGCACGCCTTCCAGGTAGCTCTTGGCTTCGCGGATGATGTGGCGCGCCACGAACTCCGGCGTGTCCTCGAACATGTGGATGAAGCCGTGCAGTTCGCGCAGGATGTCGTTGGGGATGTGGCGCGAGGTCTTGGTCTCGCCGTGCACGTAGATCGGCACGTCGGTGTTCTTGCGCCGCACTTCCTCGATGAAACTGCGCAGGTTCAGCACCGCGGGGTCCAGGTCCGGGCCGGGCGTGAATTCCTCATCGTCGATCGAGAGGATGAAGGCGCTCGCGCGGCTTTGCTGCTGCGCGAACTGCGACAGGTCGCCATAGCGCGTGACACCCAGCACCTCGAAGCCTTCGGATTCAATGGCTTGCGCCAGTGCGCGGATGCCCAGGCCGGAGGTGTTTTCGGAACGGTAGTCCTCGTCGATGATGACGATCGGGAAGCGGAATTTCATGAAGGAGGGCCTTCGGCACTGAGGCCATAAATGGCGAGGGAAGGCGCGAAGTGTATGCAAAAAGCCGGCCCTGTTTGCGCTCGACAGGAATTGACCCAAAATGAGGTGCCTTCAAGACGGCAAGGCGCAACGGAGGGACCATGGCTGAATCCACCATCTGGTGGCTGCTGGCGGGCTCGGCGATCGCCGTCGAGTTGGTGAGCGGCACCTTTTACCTGCTGATGCTGGCCATCGGGCTGGTGGCGGGAGCGCTCGCGGCCCACCTTGGGGCCAGCCTCGCCGTGCAGCTCGTCGCCGGTGCGGTGATCGGCGGCGGCTCCGTGATCGCATGGCACACGATCCGCGCGCGAGGCCCGGCCCGATTGGCCGCGTCCGCCAACCCCGACGTCAACCTGGACGTCGGCGAAGTGGTGCACGTGCACAAGTGGAATGCGGATGGCACCGCGCCGATCAAGTACCGCGGCGCGCAATGGACGGTCATCCACGTACCGGGCGACTATCCCGTCCCTGGAGCCTGGCGCATCAAGCAAGTGGTGGGCAGCCGATTCGTCGTCGAGAAAACCGAGGAAAACTGAACATGTCGTCCTATATCGCTTTACTGATCATCGTTGCCACCGCGATCTTCGTCATCCGCTCGCTGAAGGTCGTGCCGCAACAGCACGCCTGGGTGGTGGAGCGCCTTGGCAAGTACCACAGCACGCTCACCCCGGGCTTGAGCATCCTGATCCCCTTCGTGGACCGGGTCGCCTACAAACACAGCCTGAAGGAAATTCCGCTGGACGTGCCGAGTCAGATCTGTATCACCCGCGACAACACGCAGCTGCAAGTGGATGGCATCCTGTATTTCCAGGTGACCGACCCGATGCGTGCGAGCTATGGTTCGTCCAATTACATCGTTGCGGTGACGCAGCTGGCGCAGACCTCGTTGCGCAGTGTGATCGGCAAGCTGGAGCTGGACAAGACCTTCGAGGAGCGCGACATCATCAACGCGCAGGTGGTGCAGGCCATCGACGAGGCGGCGCTGAACTGGGGCGTGAAGGTGCTGCGCTACGAGATCAAGGACCTGACGCCGCCCAAGGAGATCCTGCATGCGATGCAGTCGCAGATCACCGCCGAACGCGAAAAGCGCGCGCTGATCGCCGCGTCGGAAGGTCGCCGTCAGGAGCAGATCAACATCGCCACCGGTGAACGCGAGGCTTACATCGCTCGCTCGGAGGGCGAGAAGCAGTCGATCATCAACAAGGCGCAGGGTGAAGCGGCCTCGATCACCGCCGTGGCCGAAGCCACGGCCATGGCGATCGAGCGAATCGCCGCTGCGATCCGGCAGCCCGGTGGCGAGCAGGCGGTGCAGCTCAAAGTGGCCGAGCGCGCGGTGGACGCCTACAGCAAGGTCGCCGCCGATTCGACGACGACGCTGATCGTGCCGAGCAACATGAGCGAGACGTCGGCCCTGATCGCTTCGGCGATGCGCATGGTGCAAGGAACGAAACCAGCCTGACTGCCGGCTGCGGCATTACGACATCTTCGAACGCGCTCCGGACGCTGGGCGTTTGCTCGATGCGAGCGGCGCCAGTGCGGCTTTCAGGCGCAACCGGTCATTTCTTCGCATCGCCGATCAATTGCTTGAGCTTGTCCAGTGCCTTGCTCGCGTCAGCGCTGTCGCTCAGGGCTTTGGTGGGATCCAATTCCGGCGGCGGGGTGGCCCTGGGCAGGTGGGGAACGTCCTTGGGCGTCGGCAAGGAGCCGGGCCCGCTGGGCGCCCGGGCGGCTGCCTCCTGAGCCTGCTTCAAGCGCGACAGCTCCGCG
>JAQGMT010000476.1 GCA_028292185.1 Ramlibacter sp.
GGCATGCCGTGCAAGGGTGCGGCCTCGGCTCGCACCGCGCCCAGATTGCCCTTGCCGCTGCCGGCGTAATAGGCCGAATCGGTGTTCAGGCATTCGGTCCACTGGCCGCCCTGCGGCACGCCCATGCGGTAGCCGTAGCGCGGCACCGGCGTGAAGTTGCAGGCCACCAACATGTGCTCGCCCGGTGCATGGCCGTTGCGCACGAAGCCGTAGACCGAATTGGCAGCGTCGTCCACCACCGTCCACGTAAATCCGCCCGGCTCGTCGTCGCGCGCGTGCAAGGCCGGGCGGCTGCGATAGAGGCGATTGAGGTCGCGCACCAGCCGCTGCACGCCGGCGTGGCCGGGGTCGTCCAGCAGGCCCCAATCGAGTTCAGCGTCATGGTTCCACTCGTGCTGCTGCGCCAGCTCCGAGCCCATGAACATCAGTTTTCGCCCTGGCTGCGCGTACATCAGCGCGAACAAGGCCTTCAGGTTGGCGCGCTTTTGCCAGCCGTCGCCCGGCATGCGGGCATAGAGCGAGCCCTTGCCGTGCACCACCTCGTCGTGCGACAGCGGCAGGATGAAATGCTCGCTGTAGGTGTACATCATCATGAAGCTGATGCGGTCGTGGTGATGCTTGCGATGCACCGGGTCCAGCGAGAAGTAGTCCAGGGTGTCGTGCATCCACCCCATGTTCCACTTGTAGTTGAAGCCCAGGCCGTGCATCCACGGCGGCTTGGTCACACCGGGGAAGGCGGTGGATTCCTCGGCCATGGTGGCGGCGCCGGGCGTCTGCTCGCCCAGAATCTGATTCACGTCGCGCAGAAAGGCGATGGCTTCCAGGTTCTCGCGGCCGCCGTGGACGTTCGGCACCCATTCGCCGGGCTTGCGGCTGTAGTCGCGATAGAGCATCGAAGCCACCGCGTCCACGCGCAGCCCATCGACGCCGTAGCGCTCGATCCAGAACAAGGCGTTGCCGACGAGGAAATTTCGCACCTCGTTGCGGCCCCAGTTGTAGATGAGGGTGTTCCAGTCGCGATGAAATCCCTCGCGCGGATCGGCGTGCTCGTACAGCGCCGTGCCATCGAACCGGGCCAGGCCGTGCGCATCGCTTGGAAAGTGGCCGGGCACCCAATCCAGGATCAATTCGAGGCCGGCCTCGTGCACCGCCTCGACAAATCGCCGGAACGATTCGGGCGTCCCGTAGCGCGCGGTCGGCGCGTAGAGCCCGGTGGGCTGGTAGCCCCAAGAGGCGTAGAACGGATGCTCGTGCACCGGTAGCAGTTCCAGGTGCGTGAATCCCAGGTCGGCCGCGTAAGGCACCAGCTGCTGCGCCAGATAGTCCCAGTCGGGCAGCCGGCCTTCGGGACGGCGCCACGAACCCGGATGCACTTCGTAGATGCTGATCGGCGCGTTCAGCGCATTGGCTTGCTGGCGGGTGGCGGTGCGCTCGGCGGCGCGCGGCGGCAATGGCATCACACGGGCCGCATGGCCCGGATGCAGTTCAGCACTGAAGGCATACGGATCGGCCTTGAGCTGCCGCTGGCCGTCGGCGCCGAGCACGTCGAACTTGTACAACGCGCCTGGCGCCAGCTGCGGAATGAAAATCTCCCAGACGCCGCACTCCTGGCGCAAACGCATCGGATGGCAGCGGCTGTTCCACAGATTGAAGTCTCCCGCCAGCGCGACCTGGCGGGCATTCGGCGCCCAGACCGCGAAGGCCACGCCGGCGACGCCGTCGATGGTGCACGGATGAGCGCCCAGCTTTTCCCAGGGGCGCAGGTGCCGTCCTTCATTGAGCAGCCAGACGTCGGTGTCGCCGAGCCAGGGGCCGAAGCGATACGGATCTTCGATCACCCGCGAGCCGAGCGGGGTGTGGACCTGCAGCAGATAAGCGGCGCGGTCGGCCAGCGCCACGTCGCCGGCGAAGAGGCCGCTGTCGCCCACCGCCTGCAGTTGCGCCATGGGTTGCTGCGTGGTGCGGGCGAGCACCGCCACGGTGTCGCTGCCGGGAACGTAGGCGCGCAAGCGGAACAGCCCGGGCTTGAGCTCATGCGGGCCGAGGCTGCCGAACGCGTCCGTGCACACGCCGTCGCGCAACTCGGTGGCGAGGCGCAGCTCAGCTTGGGCGGGGGAGGTGGGGTCGCTCGGAACCGCTGCTGACCTGGGCCTGTCTCTCATCGGAGCATCCATTTTTTGGACGACCATTGTCGCCCGTTACCGGGCCGCGCGGGGCGTTCCCGCCCGGGACTCGGCGGCGGCACCAGTGGTGCGGACCCAACGACCGGGCAGGCTGCGGCGCAGGCGGCGTCTTGTCCTACGGATGGGTCATTCACATTTAATTAACATCGCGCCCGTGCCTGAGAATGAACAGCTGCGTCGGGAGTGGAAGGAAGCCAACGAAATGGTCCGCGCGGCCGAAGAGCGCCTGGCCGGCGCCTGGGCCGCATTCGCCGCAGGCAAGGGCGGCCCGCCCGACAAGGAACTCATGGCGGAGGTGGCTCGCCTGCGCCGCGACTGCGACAAGCGCCTGGCAGCCATCCTCGATGGCTTCAACAAGTCCGGCAAGGCCGACGCCCGCACCGGCTCAGAGCGCCCCAGCGCGCATTAGGCGGGAAGTTCCCCTACCCGGCGCGGCTGAGGCTGCCTACAACGGGGCCTTTCTCAGTCGATCATAGTCCGCT
>JAQGMT010000478.1 GCA_028292185.1 Ramlibacter sp.
CCCCGCGTGCAAGACCGCGGGCAAGGCGGAACCCGCGCTGCAGCTGTACGACAACAACGCCAACTGCATCCAGGCGATTCTGGCGGGCCGCGCGGATACCTACATCAACGACGTCAACACGGTTGACCAGGCGGTGAAGGCGTATCCGGACAAGCTGGAGAAGGCCACGGCGGTCACCTTGCCCTACTCGGTCGGCATCGCCGTGCCCAAAGGCAAGCCGCAATTCCGCGAAGCCGTGATGACCGCGCTGATCGCCATCCAGAAGGCGGGCATCCAGACCGCGCTGCTCAACAAATGGACGCTCGGTGCGGAGAACCTCGAGACGCCCAAGCTGATCGTGGCCAAGTAAGTGGATCTTTTCCTTCACTATCTCAGCCTGCCCTACCTTCTGCAGGGCATCCGCTTCACGCTGGCGGTGACGCTGTTGGGTCTGGCCGGCGGGATGGTGTTGGGACTGGTCCTGGCCAGCATGCAGCTGAGCCGCTTCGCGCCGCTGGCCGCGGTGGCGCGCGGCTACACCGTGATCTTTCGCGGCACGCCCCTCATCCTGCAACTGGTCTTCGCGTACGACGCGCTGCCCCACATCGGCATCAAGCTGAGCGCGATCGCGGCCGCAGGGCTGGCACTGGCCGCCAATGAAGCGCCCTTCATCGCGGAAATTCTTCGCTCGGCGGTGCTGGGCGTCGACCGCGGCCAGGTCGCGGCCGGGCAGGCGCTGGGCATGACGCCCGGTGTGCTGATGCGCCGCATCATCGCGCCGCAGGCGATCCGCACCATGGTGCCGGCGCTGGGCAACGAGTCGGTCAGCACATTGAAGAATTCTTCGCTCGCCTCCGTCATCGCGGTGGAGGAGCTGACGTTGCGCAGCACCCAGCTGGCATCGTCCACCTTCGACTTCTTTTCGATTTTCTTCGCCTCGGGGCTGCTGTACCTGGCGCTCACCGGCGCCATCGCCGTGATCCAGCTGTTCGCCGAAGCCGCGCTCGATCTCGACCGAGCCGCGCGCGGCAATCGCTTTGCCCGCCTGCTGCGGTGGCGCGCGAAGCCGGTCGGCAAGCCCGTGCCGATGACCGCGGAGGTGCCGCTTGAAGCGCAGCCGCTGGCAGCGACGGGCGAGGCCGGCGCGGCCCTGGCGCCATCGACACGCGCACAGCGGGACCAACGCGCCGCCGCGCTCTCGGACAACAAGGTGGTGGTGCGGGTGACGGGGCTTTGCAAGCAGTATGGCGATCAGCGCGTGTTCGACGAACTCGACCTGACGATACGCGCCGGCGAAGTGGTGGCGCTGCTCGGCCCGAGCGGTTCCGGAAAGAGCACGCTGCTGCGTTGCATCAACCACCTGGAGAGCTGGGACTCGGGCCAGATCCGGGTGGGAGGCCAGCGCCTGGGTTACCTGCCCGACGGCCAGCTGATGAATCCTCGCGACCTGGCCAACGAGCGCGCGAGCGTCGGCGTCGGCATGGTGTTCCAGCAGTTCAACCTGTTCAGCCATCTCACCGCTCGCGAAAACATCGCCGGCCCGCTGCGCTGGGTGCACGGCATGTCGGCCGAAGACGCCGACCGCCGCGCGCGGCAACTGCTCGAACGCGTGGGCTTGAGTCACCGGATCGACGCTTTGCCCCGGCACCTGTCGGGTGGCCAGCAGCAGCGCGTGGCCATAGCGCGGGCGCTCGCGCCCAACCCCAGCGTGCTGCTGCTCGACGAGCCCACTTCCGCGCTGGATCCCGAGCTGGTCAATGAGGTGCTGGATGTGATCCGCCGGCTGGCCATCGAGGATGGCTTGACGATGATCATCTGTACCCACCAGCTGCGATTCGCCGACGAGGTGGCCGATCGCGTCGTGTTCCTCAGCGGCGGGTCGGTCGTCGAGGAAGGACCGGCCCACCAGGTCCTGACGCAGCCGCGCCATCCGCTGACCGCGCGCTTCCTTCGCGTCATGGGCGCCGACGCCACGCTGCACCCCGTGGCCTGACACCTTCCCGCACAGACTCCAAGATGAAACACCATACCCTGGTCGTGTCCCCCGCCAACGTGCAATGGGGCTATTTCAGCAAGGCGATCGCTCCGGCGCTGACCTTGCGCTCGGGCGACCGCGCCACCATCGAGACGCTGACGCACCATGCGAATGACGACCATGAGCGGATGGTGGAAGGCGATCCCGGCGCCGAGAGCGTCTTTCGCTGGACGCGCGAACACAAGGCGGTCGTGCGGCGCGGCGCGGGGCCGACACAGGGGCCGTTCGAGCGCGGGTCCGGCGAGGGCGTCGGCGTGCACCTGTTGACGGGGCCGGTCGCGATCGAAGGCGCCGAGCCCGGCGACGTGCTGGAGGTGCGAATCCTGGACGTGCGGCCACCCCCGAGCTGCAGCGCCTGCCATGCCGGCCGCTGCTTCGGCTCCAACGTCGCCGCGTCCTGGGGCTTTCACTACCACGACCTGATCGAGGAGCCCAAGCCGCGCGAAGTGGTCACCATCTTCGAACTCGACACCTCGGGCGAGCCCTTCGCGCGCGCCGTCTACAACTACGTATGGACGCCGCAAACCGACCCCGATGGCATCGTGCATTCGAACATCGACTATCCCGGCGTGCGCGTTGACCACTCCCTGGTGCGCAAGCGCGAGAACATCCTGCACAACGTCAAGGTGCCCGCACGCCTGCATTTCGGCACGATGGGCCTGGCGCCCGCGGAATCGGACTATGTGAGCTCGATCCCGCCCAGCTACACCGGCGGCAATATCGACGATTGGCGCATCGGTAAGGGCGCGCGGATGTATTACCCGGTGGCCGTGGCCGGCGCGCTGTTTTCGGTCGGCGATCCGCACGCGGCGCAAGGCGACAGCGAACTGGGCGGCACCGCCATCGAGACTTCCCTCACCGGCGACTTCGAATTCATCCTGCACAAGCACAACGACCTGGGCGGAACGGTGCTCGAGGGCCTGACCCATCCCATGCTGGAAACCGAACAGCAATGGTCGGTCTACGGCTTCACCTTTCCAAACTACCTGGCGCAGCTCGGCGCCAATGCACAGGCCGAGGTGGCGCAACACTCCAGCCTCGACCAAGCCATGCGCGACGCCTTCCGCAAACTGCGGCGCTTCCTGATGACCGTGCACCATCTGAGTGAAGATGAGGCGATCGCCCTGATGTCGGTGGCGGCAGACTTCGGCGTCACCCAGGTCGTCGACGCCAACTGGGGCGTGCACGGCTCGATCCGCAAGAACATCTTTTCTTCCCCGTAGCGGCGCACGGGGTGGCTGGCGCCGCCTTCGGAAACGGAGGGTGTGGCGGATCGTGGCACAGCTCTTGCTCGGGCCTGTGCGATGCCGCCAAAAACCTGACCCATGCGCTTCGAGCATTTCACCACCGAAGCCTACCCGGCCCCGCAACGCCAGTGCGCCTGGCGCGAGACCTTGCATCGCCACCATCTGCTGCCCGAAATCCCGGAGGATCGCTCGCCCCTCTACGGCACATTGCTGGCGGGCCAGACACCGCACGGCGTGGACCTGATACGCATCGCGTCCTCACCCCAGACGCTGGGCCGGCTCGGCAACGATTCCGAAGCGGTGTGGCTGGTGCTGCACCTCGCCGGCCACGCGATGCTGTCCGATGGCGATCGCACCGTGGAGGTGATGCCCGGAGACATCGTGTACGGACCCGCGGCGGCCGCCCCGGGCTTGAAGTTCGGCTCCAACTTTCGCCAGTTCATGATGCAGATCCCGGGCCGATCGATCAAGGCTCGCCTGCCGGCGCCGCACGCACTGAAGGTGCAGCACCTGTCCGGGCGCTCCGGCATGGGACGCGTGTTCGCGGGCACGCTGGGGGCGCTCTCGGAGTCTTTCGACACGCTGCGCGAGGACGAACTCGCGCCGATCGAGCTGACCCTGTCCGAGTTCATCGCGTCGAGCCTGGCGAGCGTGGACCGGGACCGGCCGGCCGGCATCAATGCGTCGAATGCCGCCTTGATGCGGCGGGTGCGCCAGCACATCGAGAGCGGCCTGAGCGATCCCGACCTGTCGCTGTCCATGGTCGCGAAACAGGAGCGCGTTTCGCAGCGGCTGCTGCAAAAGCTGTTCGGGGCCGGCGGCGAAACCTTCTCGGCTTACCTGCGCAACGGGCGCCTCGAGCGCTGCCGCGCCGATCTCGCCAACAGCCTGTACGGGCATCTTTCCATCTCCGACATCTGCTTTCGCTGGGGGTTCAATGATGCGGCGCACTTCAGCCGCGCCTTCCGCGACCAATACCACCTGTCGCCGACCCAATATCGCCAGCAGGCCAGCGACGCGCGCCAGCAGACGCTGCATCGGACCATTCAGCGCGGCTGGCCCGCCGGCTACCGCGAGCGCACGGACGGCCCCGCCGGGACACGGACCAGCGCGGCGGCCGAAATCGCTGATACGCAGGCCAGCGCTGCCCAAGTACCTGTCGCGCACACCGCCTCGCGCGCCGCGGGGCACCATCACCTCCTGCCCGCCAACGACAAGACCATCCATTGGGGCTATTTCAGCCGCGGCATTCCACCGGTGCTGACCATCGACTCCCATGACATCGTCACGATCGAAACGCTCACGCAGCACGCGTACGACGATTACGACCGCATGATCAAGGGGGACTCCGGCGCCGAGAGCGTGTTCCACTGGACGCCGGAGAAGAAGAATGTCAGCCGGCGCGGCGCCGGGCCGGTCGACGCCTCGGTCTACGGCCGCGGCAGCGGCGAAGGCTTCGGCGTTCACATCTGCACGGGGCCGATCTATGTGCGCGACGCCAAGCCGGGCGACGTGCTGGAAGTGCGCATCCTCGACCTGTTGCCGCGCCTGTCAGCCAACGCCAAGTACCAGGGACGCGCATTCGGCAGCAACGCGGCGGCGTGGTGGGGATTCCATTACGACGAGTTGCTGACCGAGCCCAAGCCGCGCGAGGTGGTCACCATCTACGAGATCGACTGCGCGAAGGGCGGCGGCTGCGCGCACGCGGTCTACAACTTCCGCTGGACCCCGCAGCGCGACCCCGACGGCGTGCTGCATCCCACGATCGACTATCCCGGCGTTCCGGTGGATCGCGCCAGCATCGTCGAAAACCACGGCGTGCTGAAGAACGTGAGGATCCCGACGCGGCCGCACTTCGGCGTCATCGCGGTGGCGCCCGTCGAGACCGGCCCGGTCGATTCGATTCCACCGGGGTGCTTCGGCGGCAACATCGACAACTGGCGCATCGCCAAGGGCGCGACCGTGTACCTGCCCGTCGGCGTCGAGGGCGCCCTGCTCTCCGTGGGAGATCCCCACGCGTCGCAAGGCGACTCGGAGTTATGCGGGACGGCGATCGAATGCTCGCTGACCGGCGTCTTCCAGATCGTGCTGCACAAGGCCGCGGACCTGAAGAACGAGCCTTTCGCCGACATCAACTATCCGCTGGTCGAAACGCCCGACGAGTGGGTGCTGCACGGGTTCAGCCATCCGGACTACCTGAGGGAATTCGGCGACCAGGCCCGCAGCGAGATCTACGAGAAGTCCTCGCTCGACCTGGCGATGCGCGATGCGTTCCGCAAGACCCGCCGGTTCCTGATGACCGCCAAAGGACTGAGCGAGGATGAAGCGATCTCGCTGATGTCGGTGGCCGTCGATTTCGGCGTCACCCAGGTGGTCGACGGCAATTGGGGCGTCCACGCCATCATCCGCAAGGCGCTGTTCGTCGGGGACGGGCCCAAGCCAGTCCTGAACTAGGACCACCGCGCGAGGGAGCGCCGGACCTGTTCGCGCTCAGAAGTCTCCAGCGCCCGAAGCCAGGCTTTCGAAGCGCGTCAGTTCCTTCAGGAAGGCCAGTTTGATGGTGCCGGTGGGGCCGTTGCGCTGCTTGCTGATGATGACTTCGGTGACGCCGGGCTCCTTGGAGTCCTTGTTGTAGTAGTCGTCGCGGTAGATGAACATGATCACGTCGGCGTCCTGCTCGATGGCACCCGATTCGCGCAGGTCGCTCATCATCGGCCGCTTGTCGGTGCGCGACTCGACGCCGCGGCTTAGCTGCGACAGCGCCAGCACCGGACAGCCCAGCTCCTTGGCCAGCATCTTCAGGCCGCGGGAAATTTCGCCGACCGCTGTGGCCCGGTTTTCTTCGCTCATGCTGCTGGAGACACTCATCAGCTGCAGGTAGTCCACCACGATCAGGCCCAGCTTGCCGCCGCACTGCCGCGCCAGCCGGCGGGCGTTGGCACGCAACTCGCTCACGGTGAGGCCGGGGGTCTCGTCGATGTGCAGGGAGATGTTGCGCAGCTTCTCGATGGCTTC
>JAQGMT010000012.1 GCA_028292185.1 Ramlibacter sp.
TTACTGTGGTGCCGGGTGTAGGACATTTCTTTCACGGACAATTGCCGCTCTTGAAAAATCTGGTGGTGCGCCACCTTCGTTCCTGACCTCCCCCAGCATGAAAAAACTTTTCCAGGCCCTGGCGCCGTTCCTTGCCGTTTTCTTTTGCCTGGGCGCGCTGGCGCAGATGCCGCAACCGCCCGAGCTGGCGCCGCCAAGTTATTTGCTGATGGATGTCACGGCCAACCAGATGCTGGCCGGACGCGAGATCGACAAGCCGGTCGAGCCGGCGTCGCTCACCAAGCTGATGACGCAGTACATCGTGTTCGATGCGCTGCGCAGCAAGAAGATCGACTTGAAGCAGACGCTGCCGGTGAGCAAGCGCGCCTGGAAGATGCCCGGTTCGCGCATGTTCATCGATCCCAGCATGCAGGTGCCCGTGGACGACCTGATCAAGGGAATGATCGTGCAGTCCGGCAACGACGCCACCATGGCGCTGGCCGAAAGCGTGGGCGGCACGGCGGAACACTTTGTCGAACTCATGAACCAGCAGGCCAAGGCGCTGGGCATGAAATCCACCACTTACAAGAATCCCGAGGGCCTGACCGAGGCCGGGCACATGACCACCGCGCGCGACCTGAGCATCCTGGCCACCCGGCTGATGCAGGAATTTCCGCAGTACCTGCACTACTACGCCATCAAGAAGTACCGCTACGAAGGCACGCCGACGGCCAACGACACCAATCGCAACACGCTGCTGTTTCGCGATCCGACGGTGGACGGGCTGAAGACCGGCCATACCGATGCCGCGGGCTACTGCCTCATCGCTACCGCCAAGCGCGACTTCCCCAACATCGGTTCGCGCCGCTTGCTCGCCATCGTGCTGGGCGCCTCCAGCGAGAACGCCCGCGCCAACGAGGCGCAGAAACTGCTGAACTGGGGCTACACCGCCTTCGAAGCCATCAAGCTGTTCGACGCCGACCAGCCCGTGGTGACGCCCGAAGTCTGGAAGGGCACGCTAAAGACCGCGAAACTGGGCCGCCCCCAGGCCGTCGTGGTCGCGGTGCCTGCGGGTACCGCCAGCCGGGTGAAGACTCAGGTCGCGCGACCGGATCCGCTGATCGCGCCGCTCACCAAGGGCCAACTCGTCGGCACCCTGAAGGTGAGCTCAGGCGACCAAGCCTTGTTGGACCTGCCTTTGATGGTGCTGGAATCGGTCGAGCAGGCGGGGATCGCCAGCCGTGCCTGGGATGCGGTGCGGCTCTGGATCAAATGACGGCACCGTGATCATCCCCGCACTCGCCCGGGATACCGGGGAGCGGTTGAGCGTTTCGCGCGGGCAGGATATACTCGAGGGCTTTCCCGCATTGGGGCGGGCGAGGCTGTCATTTGGCAGCCGACCAGATTGACCGACGTTTAGGAACGTTTTTAATGCCAACCATCAACCAACTCGTGCGTCACGGGCGGGAGGTCGAAAAGACCAAATCCAAGAGCCCCGCGATGCAGCTCAGCCCCCAGCGCCGGGGCGTGTGCACGCGTGTGTACACCACCACCCCGAAAAAGCCGAACTCGGCCCTGCGCAAGGTCGCCAAGGTGCGCCTGACCAACGGCTTCGAAGTGATTTCCTACATCGGCGGCGAAGGCCACAACCTGCAGGAGCACTCGGTGGTGCTGGTGCGCGGCGGCCGGGTCAAGGACTTGCCCGGTGTGCGTTACCACATCGTGCGCGGTTCGCTGGACCTGCAAGGCGTGAAAGACCGCAAGCAGTCCCGCTCGAAGTACGGCGCCAAGCGTCCGAAGAAGGCCTAAGGGCTTTAGAAGTTTGTCGGTGCTGTGCAGCCCTGGCAGGCTGTGTCAGCGTAGTGACCCGAAGCGCGGAATGTCCCGCGTGGGTCGAGTAAGCGAGAGCCCCATGGCTTTCAAGGCCCCCGCAAGGGAACAGCCAGCTGAAGCAATTGAAGAGGTGAAAAATGCCACGTCGTCGCGAAATCCCCAAGCGTGAAATCCTGCCCGATCCCAAGTACGGCAATGTCGAGCTCGCCAAGTTCATGAACGTCATCATGCAAGGCGGCAAGAAGGCGATCGCCGAGCGCATCATTTACGGCGCGCTCGAGCAGATCGAGAAGAAGAACCCCGGCAAAGACCCGGTGGAAGCCTTCACCATGGCCATCAACAACATCAAGCCCATGGTCGAGGTGAAATCCCGCCGTGTCGGCGGCGCCAACTACCAGGTGCCGGTCGAAGTGCGGCCGGTGCGCCGTGTGGCCCTGGCCATGCGCTGGCTGAAAGAAGCCGCCAAGAAGCGCGGCGAGAAGTCGATGGCCCTGCGCCTGGCCAATGAACTCATGGAAGCCACGGAAGGCCGTGGCGGCGCCATGAAGAAGCGCGATGAAGTGCACCGCATGGCCGAGGCAAACAAGGCCTTCAGCCACTTCCGCTTCTAACAACCGTCCCCATATTCTCTGAGGTACGGGCCCGCCACGAGCGGGCCTGTGCCCTTTTAACGAAAGACCATCATGGCCCGCAAAACGCCTATCGAGCGATACCGCAACATCGGTATATCGGCGCACATCGACGCCGGCAAGACCACGACCACGGAACGCATCCTGTTCTACACGGGCGTGAACCACAAGATCGGCGAAGTGCACGACGGCGCGGCCACCATGGACTGGATGGAGCAGGAGCAGGAGCGTGGCATCACGATCACGTCGGCTGCGACCACCTGCTTCTGGAAGGGCATGGACCTGTCGTTCCCCGAGCACCGCATCAACATCATCGACACCCCCGGCCACGTGGACTTCACCATCGAGGTGGAGCGTTCCATGCGCGTGCTGGATGGCTGCTGCATGGTGTACTGCGCCGTGGGCGGCGTGCAGCCGCAGTCGGAAA
>JAQGMT010000037.1 GCA_028292185.1 Ramlibacter sp.
AGCAGCCTGCGGCGTGGCGACGCCGACGAGGCGGTGCGGCTCATGGCCAATCACCTCGACAAGCTGCACGCCTATTTCAGCAAATCGGCGGCCCGCAGCGGCGCCGACGCGTTCTGACGACAAGGGACCTTCATGCCAACACCAAACGCGCCCGGCGCCGCCTTGCGCGCCAAACTCAATGAGCGTCGCGGACTGCTCGTTCCCGGATGCGGCAACGCGCTGGCGGCGCGCGTGATCGAGACGCTGGGGTTCGAGGCGGTGTACCTGAGCGGCGCCGGCCTCACCAACAATTTCTACGCCCTGCCCGACCTCGGCTTCATCAACCTGGCGGACGTAGCGCAGCACACCGCGGCCATCCGCGACGCCGTGCAGCTGCCTTTGATCGTGGACGCGGACACCGGTTTCGGCAACGCCCTCAATGTGCGACAGACGGTGAAGACGCTCGAGCGGGCCGGCGCCAACGCCATCCAGCTCGAGGACCAGGCCATGCCGAAGAAGTGCGGCCATTTTTCAGGCAAGGAAGTGGTCCCGGTATCGGAGATGGTCGGCAAGATCAAGGCCGCTGTCGATGCCCGCATCTCCGGTGATTTCCTGATCATCGCGCGAACCGACGCCCGCGCCGTGTCGGGCCCCGAAGACGCGCTCGATCGTGCGCGCCGCTACGCTGAAGCGGGAGCGGACGTGACCTTCGTCGAGGCGCCGACCAGCCTCGATGAATTGCGCGCCATCGCCCAACTGCCTTGCCCGCAAATCGTGAATATCGTGATCGGCGGCAAGACGCCTGCGTTGGCCGCCGCGCAGTTCGCGCAGATGGGCTTTGCCATGGTGCTGTATGCCAACGCCGCGCTGCAGGGCGCGGTGCGCGGCATGACCAACGCGCTCGGTGAGCTGCGCAAGCACGGGGTCCTGCAGGAGGACCCCGCCCTGGTGGCGACTTTTGCCGAACGGCAGGAACTCGTGCACAAGACGGAGCTCGACGAACTCGAGCGCCGCTACTCCGCTTGAGCCGCTTACGGCCAGGCATTACCCACACACAAAGGAGCCACGGATGAAAGTGATCGTTGTTGGCGCGGGCCTGGGCGGCCTCACCGCCGCCGCTTCTCTGGCGCAACGCGGGATCGAGTTCACCTTGCTGGAACAATCATCGCAGCTGGGCGAGATCGGCGCCGGCGTGCAGCTCGCACCCAACGCCATGAAGGTGCTGCGCGCGCTCGGGCTGGAACAGCGTGCAGCCGACGCCGGGTTTGAGCCGGACGCGCATGTCATCCGCAACTGGAAGACGGGCCAGGTGCTGGCGCGCACGCCGTACAAAGGCGTCTTGAGCAGCACCTTCGGCGCCGCCTACTATGGCTATCACCGCGCCGACTTGCACGAGATCCTGCGCAGCGCGGTGCCTGGCGATGCATTGCGCCTCGGTGCCAAATGCACGGACGTGCGGTCTGATGGCGAACAGGTCACGGTGACGCTCGCCGACGGCACCCAGCTGACCGCCGATGCGGTGATCGGCGCCGACGGCATCCACTCGGCGGTGCGCGGCGCGCTGTTCGGCCGCGAAGAACCGCGTTTCACCGGCAACGCCTGCTGGCGCGGCATGACGCCCACGTCGGCGTTGGCGCCCGGGCTGTTCGACCCCGACATGACGGTCTGGTTCGGCCCCGGCGCAAGCGTGGTGCACTACTACATCCGCGGCGGCACGATGGTGAACTGGGTGGCCGCGTTCGAATCGGATGAGTGGGCCCAGGAGTCGTGGAACTCCGAAGGCAGCCGCGACGAAATGCTGGCGCGGTTCGCCGACTGGAATCCGGCGATCGTTTCGATGCTCGCGAATTCCGACCGGTATCTCAAGTGGGGACTGTTCGATCGCGACCCGCTGCCGCAGTGGAGCAAGGGCCGCACGACTTTGATGGGCGACGCCTGCCACCCCATGCTGCCCTACCTCGCGCAAGGCGCGTGCATGGCAATCGAGGATGGTTACGCCGTCGCCGAAGCGCTCGATCAGGGCCGCAGCGACGTCGAAGCGGCATTGCGCGGCTACGAGCAGGCCCGCAGGGAGCGGACGGCGCGCGTGCAGTTGCTGGCGCGGGCACGCTCGGTGGACAACCACCTGCGCGACGAGGCCGCGATCCGCGCGCGCGACGAGCGCTTCGCCAGGATTCGTGCGCAGCAGGACCAAGGCAAGCACTCGTACGGCATCGAGTGGATCTACGAGCACGACGTGACGCAGGCCTGACGCTTGCAATAAAAGGAGACAAGAGATGATTCGACGCTTTACCCGCGGCTGGGCCGTTCTGCTGGGGCTGGCCTGCATCGCAAGTTCACCGTGGGTCGCACAGGCGCAAGGCGGCACGTGGCCCACTCACGCAGTGAAGCTGGTGATCCCTTATCCGCCCGGCGGCCTGGCCGATTCGTTCGCGCGTGCGCTGGCTGACGGCCTGGGCGACAGGCTCAAGCAGACGGTCTTCGTCGACAACAAGCCGGGCGGCAGCCTCATCATCGGGACGGACATGGTGTCCAAGTCGCCTCCCGACGGCTACACCTTCCTGCTCGGAAGTGTCTCAAGCCTGGCAATCAACACCGGCGCATTCAAGAGACTTCCTTACGACCCGGTAAAGGATTTCACGCCCGTCTCACTGGTGTTTCGCACGCCGCTGTTCCTGATGGTGGCGCCCAGCGTGCCGGCGAACAACGTGAGGGAACTGATCGCGTATGGCAAGGCCCATCCAGCGGCCCTCAGCTATGCGTCGCTCGGCCACGGCAGTTCGCTGCACCTCTCCGGCGAACTGTTCAAGACTCTTGCGGGCATCGATATCGCCCATATCCCGTACAAGGGGACGACCACTGCCGTCCCCGACCTGATGACAGGCCGCGTCAGCATGATGTTCGACGGCGGCGCGCTGTTGCCGCAGGCGCGCGAAGGCAAGGTGAAGATGATGGCGGTGACCAGCGCCAAACGCCTGCCCTCGATGCCGGACGTCCCCACGATGGCCGAGGCGGGCGTGCCCAACTACGACATGGACTTCTGGTTCGGCATCGTGGCGCCCGCGGGAACACCGGCGCCCATCGTGGAAAGGCTCGCGCACGAAATCGCGGAGGTGGAAAAGCAGCCGCTATTTAGGCAGCGGCTTACGAGTTTCCCGGTGCAGTTCGAGACCACGACGCCGGCGGCCATGAGCGATATCCTGAAGAAGGACATCGGTGTCTGGCAGAAATACCTGCGGGACTACAAGGTCGAGCCGCAGTAAGCGCGGCGAGCACCTGCGTCGAGAACGAACGCTGCAAGAAAGTCTCAACATCACCGCTAGGGCTTGTACCTATTCGGGAATGCGGCGCGGCGCTGATCATTCGCTCAATCAAGCGGCCGCGCCCTGCGGCCAGACCCGCCACCTTCGACAAGGAATCCTGCATGTTCTGTGTCTCGCGAAAATGGCTGACCGCCCTGGCGCTCGCCTGCGGCGCGCTCAGCGCGTCCGCGCAAACCTATCCGACCAAGCCGGTGCGGCTCATCGTGCCGGTCGAGCCCGGCAGCGCGACAGACGTCGTCGCCAGGCTGGTCGCACAGCGGCTCTCCACCGTATGGGGCCAGCAGGTGGTCGTGGACAACCGCCCCAGCGTCAACGGCGTGGTCGGGGCCGAGATGGCGGCACGCGCACAGGCCGACGGCTACACCCTGCTGGCGGGCAACAGCGGCACGCACGTCATGAACGTCGGCCTCTACAAGAAGCTCAGCTACGACCCGGTGGCTGATTTCGCGCCCGTCGCACAGCTGGTGACTACACCATTGGTGCTGGTGGGGTCGCCCAAGATGCCGCCACGCACCGTGAAGGAGGTGATCGCCTACGCGAAGACCAACTCCATCAACTGGGGCATTGCCGGCGCGACCGGGCAGCTCGCCAGCCTCATGTTCAACGCCATGGCCGGCGTGGACATCGTGTCCATCCCGTACAAGGGCAGCGCCGGCGCCGAGGCCTCGCTGCTGGCGGGTGACACGCAGCTGTTCTTCGCATCCATTTCGAATGCCATGCCTTATGCCACCGGCAACCGGCTCACCATGCTGGCCGTCACCTCCCTCAAGCGCTCGCCGCTGCTGCCTGACGTGCCCACGCTGGATGAATCCGGGCTGAAGGATTACGAGATGGATTACTGGGTCGGCCTGTTCGCGCCGGCTGCCACGCCGAAACCCTTGGTTGATCGCATCCACGCCGACGTCGTACGCGCGATGGGCAGCCCCGAAGTGAAGGAACGCCTGACGCAAATGGGCTACACGGACCCGGGCCGCTCGCGCGGCGAGTTCGACCAATACGTGCGGACCTCGGTCACCAAGTACGGCAAGCTGATGCGGGACCTGGGAGTGAAGGCGCAATGAACGATACGAACATAACGGGGCAGGCAGTGGATTCCATGCACAAGGTTGAAACACGCGACGGCATGACCATCGAATGGGACGCGCCGATCACCATGGACGACGGACTCGTATTGCGCGCGGACATCTTCCGCCCAACCGGGCCGGGCCGTTACCCTGTGATCATGAGTTACGGCCCGTATGGCAAGGGCGTCTCCTTCCAGGAAGGCTACAAGACGGCCTGGGACATCATGTGCCGCGAGAACCCCGACGCTGTCGCGGGCACGTCCAACAAGTACCAGAACTGGGAAGTGGCGGACCCCGAGAAGTGGGTGCCGGACGGATACGTCTGCATCCGCGTCGACTCGCGCGGCGCGGGCCGCTCGCCGGGCTATCTGTGCCACAACAACGCCCGCGAGAACCGCGACTATCACCTGTGCATCGAATGGGCTGCGGCGCAGGCATGGTGCAACGGCAAGGTCGGCCTGAACGGCATTTCCTACTTCGCTGCCAACCAGTGGCGGGCCGCTGCGACGCAGCCTCCGCACCTCGCCGCCATCTGCGTCTGGGAAGGCTGGGCGGACAGCTACCGCGACGGCAATCACCACGGCGGCATCGCCTGCACCTTCCGCAAGCACTGGCAGGACATGCAGGTGAAAACCGTGCAGCACGGCGTGGGCGAGCGCGGCCGCCGCCATCCCATCACGGGCGAATGGGCTTGCGGCCCCGAGACGCTCTCCGAAGAGGAGCTGGTCGCCAACCGCGAGAACATGTGGAAGGAGCTGGTTTCCCACGAATGGGATGGGCCCTACTACCGGGAACGCTCGGCCGATTTCAGCCGCGTCACGGTGCCCCTGCTGTCGGCCGCCAACTGGGGCGGGCACGGGCTGCATGGGCGGGGCAACTTCGAAGGCTTCGTCAACGCGGCCTCCACCCAGAAATGGCTGGAGGTGCATGGCGGCTCGCACTGGGCACCCTTCTATACGGACTATGGCCTCGACCTGCAAAAGCGTTTCTTCGGCCACTTCCTCAAGGGCGAGGACACCGGCTGGGCACAGCAGCCACCGGTGCAGTTGAAGGTGCGGCATGTGGACCGCTTCGAAGTTCGCATGGAAAACGAATGGCCGCTGGCGCGAACGATATGGACTCCGCTGCAGCTGGACCCGGCGGGCATGACGTTGCGGGAAAGCGCTCCCTCCCAGACGCAGCAACTCTCCTTCGAGGTCATGGGCGAAGGCCTCACCTTCATGACGCCGGCCTACACCGCCGACACCGAGTTCACCGGGCCTTCGTCGCTTAAGCTGCATGCGAGCTCCTCCACCACGGACATGGACCTTTTCATCGTCCTGCGCCTGTTCGACCCGCAGGGCAAGGAAGTGGTGTTCCAGGGTGCGCTCGATCCACACAGCCCCCTGGGCCATGGTTGGCTGCGCGCCTCCCATCGCAAGCTGGATCCCGCCCGCTCGCTGCCGTATCGACCCTTCCACACGCACGACGAGGACCAGCCGCTGAAGCCTGGCGAGGTGGTGGCGCTGGACATCGAGATATGGCCCACCAGCATCGTCGTGCCCCGCGGATATCGCCTGGGCCTTTCCGTGCGCGGCAAAGACTATGAGTACGAGGGCGAGGCCGCCAACCTGTCGAACATGAAGAACCCCATGCGCGGCTGCGGGCCCTTCGTACACGACGACGAAACCGACCGACCGCCAGCAGAGTTCGCCGGCACCACGACCCTGCATTTCGGGCCGCAGTACCCGAACGCGCTGCTGCTGCCGCTGATCCCGCCGCGCTGATGCGTTGGACGGCGGCGCGCACGCGCTTGACAGTACCGTTGCGCGGCGCCATCTTGATGGCTTGCCGCTTCAGAAGTCAGAATCTGGCGCGTTACTCCGCAATGATCCCGGCGTTCCTGATGAACGGCACCCATCGTTCGCGCTCGCGCCGCCCGAACTCGGAGGCAGCTCGCGGAGTGTCGGGGCCGAGCAGCGATCCGCCGACTTGCGCGACCCGCGCCTTGAATCCAGGCGACTGCATCGCGGTATTGATGGCCTCGTTCAGCCGTTCGATCACGGCCGGCGGTGTCTTCGCTGCCGTGAACACAGCGCCCCAGCTGTAGGCACTGAATTCAGGAAAGCCCTGCTCGGCGAAAGTGGGCACTTCGGGCCGGCTGGCGCTGCGCTTGTCGCCGCCGACGCCCAGTACATGAACCCGGCCCTGGTCAACAAACGGCACAATCGCGATCAGTGTGTCGATCACCAGGTCGACCTGCCCGCCGGCAAGATCAAGCAAGGCAGGCGCGGCGCCGCGGTACGGCACGTGCAGCACTTCGATGCCCGCCTGTTTCAGAAAGACTTCGGTCATGACGTGCGACACTGAGCCAGCGCCCGCGGAGCCATAGGTGAATTTCTTGGGCGAGGCCTTTGCCTGAACCACAAACCCCTTCAGCGTCCGCGGCGTACGGGAACCGGCGGCCAGCGCCAGCGGGATCTTGACGACAAGCGCGACCTGGGCGAGATCCTTGTCGATGTCGAAGGGCATCGTCTTGTAGACGCCCGCGTTCATCACCAGCTGCGAGCTCGTACCCCAGCCGATGGTGTAGCCGTCGGGCGTTGCCTTGGCCACGGCATCCGTGCCGGTGACCCCTCCGGTACCCGCCTTGTTGATGACGATGACGTTCTGCCCGAGCACCTGTGTCATTGACATGGCGAGCTCGCGCGCGAGTGCGTCCGTGCTGCTGCCTGCCGGGAAAGCCACGATCATGGTGATCGGCTTTGAAGGGAAGGCCTGCGCTTGTGCAGCGGGCACGCTGGCGAGCGCCCATGCGGTGGCCAGGATGGCGAACAGGAAACGGCGGAATTTCATGATTTTTCCTCGAGTTCAACGCGCAGTGCCTTCAGCACCCGCCCAATACAGTTGTAAAGGCCGACCGTCACGCTAAGTTCGACCAGTTCACGGTCGTTCATGAACGCGCGGACCGCACCAAACGCGGCATCGCTCACGTCCCCGGTGACGGTGGACTCCTCGGCGAAGCGCGCGACCGCGCGCTCCTGCTCACCCAGCTCCTGCAGCTTGCCGTCGCGAACCGCATCGATTTCAGCAGGCGTCAGGCCGACGCGCGCACTGATCGGCTCGTGGTGCGCGACCAAGTAGGCAACGCCGCCCGCGCCCGCGGTGCGCAGGATCGCGACCTGGCGCATGCGAGGCGTGAGCTGCGTCTTGCCGCGCGTGAAGAGCCGCGTGGTCGCCTCGAAGATGGGCGGCGCCAGGGTGTCCGCGCGCGCCAGCATCCTGAACACGTTCATCGGCTTCATGCCGTCGAGCGCCTTGGCTGCTTCGTCTTCCAGCTGAGCGCGTTCAGGGTAGGGAATGCGTGCCATGCCTTACTCCAGTTCCACCCAGATTTCGCCAGTGCAACGCAGCTCGCCGGAAGCCTTGTCCTTCGCGGTCATCGACAGATGCAGCTTGCCGCCCCGCGAACCTGGTGTCCTTTCGACGACGCGGCCCTCGATGATCAAGGTATCGCCTGGGCGCGTCATCGCCACGTTGCGTGAAGTGAAGCGCGCGAACTTCGCGGTACCGAGATAGGCTGTGGCGCACTTGCCCAGGTAACCCATGATCATCATCCCGTGCGCGATGATGCCGCCGGCCAGCGACTTCCGCGCGAACTCCTCGTCGTGATGGATCGGGTTGAAGTCATAGGAAGCGCCGGCGTACTTGACGCACTGCGTCCGGGTGATGGGGCCCTGCTCGAGCACCGGCAGCACGGCGCCTTGAGCGACGTCGGAGAAGCGCTTGAGCGGATTGCTGACGGTCCGGCGGTAGCCGGTCTCGCGCAGGCCCTGGCGGGTGGTGCCGTCTTCGATGTACGTGTCGTAGTAGTAGTTCTGCATGCTGTCACCTGCGGCCGACGAAGGTCTGGCGGATGGTCTGCACAGGCTCGCCCTGCGTGTCGCGCAGGATGGTTTCCAGCACGATCAGCGCCATCGGTCCCGAGGCGCGCCCTGCCTTTTCTGTCACGTCCACGATCTCCAGGTGGTAGGTGAGCTCCTCGCCCGGATGAAGGGGGCGGTGGTAGGTGATGTCGTGTTCGCCCTGCACGAAGCGCGACAGGTCGGCCAGGTGCATGGCTTCCATCTTGCCCGAGCGGTAGATGTGCGAAAAGGTGGGCGGCGCGTACTGTTCGGCCGGATCGTCCGACCAGAAAAAATCGCTCCAGTCGTCCACCGCGGCGGCGTATTCCTTGATCTTCCCGGCTTCCACGGTGCTCTTGAACGTGCTGCCCTTCAGCCCGAGCATCGGCTTGTAATCGATCATCGTCACTCCTTTGTCTGTTTCATCAATTGCTAACGCCGGGCGCTCAAACCTTCACGCCGGTGCTCCAGAATTCATCGCGCAAGCTGCGCTTGAGAACCTTCCCCGCCGCGCTGCGCGGCAATTCCTGCCGCAGCTCGCCGGATTTGGGGGTCTTGTAGTCAGCCAGCTGACGGCGGCAATGTGCGATGAGCTCTTCGATCGCCGGCGTGCGTCCTGCGCGCGGGACGGCCACCAGATGCACGGCCTCGCCCCAGCGCTCGTTCGGCACGCCGATCACGGCGGCCTCGATCACGTCGGGATGGGTGAGCACGGCCTCCTCGATCTCCGATGGATAGATGTTCACGCCGCCGCTCTTGATCACATCCTTCAACCGGTCGACGATGTAGAGATAGCCTTCCTCGTCCTGCCGTCCGAGGTCGCCGAGCGTGCACCAGCCATCGCGGAACGCTGCCTGCGTTTTTTCGGGTGCCCGGTAGTAGCCTTCGAACATGCTGGGCGTGCGCAGGTAGATCTCGCCGACTTCGCCCTGGGAGACGCGGGTGCCGTCTGGTCCAAGGATGCATATCTCGGCTCCGAGCACGGGCCGGCCGACCGACCGCGTCTTGCGCTCCTGGTCTTCGGGCCGCAGGGTCGTGATCGTGCCCGCTTCCGTCGCGCCGTAGAACTCGAACAACCCGGCGTTCGGGAAGGTCTGGAGGATCTGCTCCTTGACCCGGGTGGGAAGCGGCGAGGCGCCAGAAAGGAGGATGCGCAAGCAAGGCAGTGTTGGCCGCGTGGACTGTTGATCGAGCGAGGCGCAAATGGCGCTGTACATGTACGGCACGAGGAAGGCCCAGGTCACTTGCTCCCGCGCGACCAGGCGCAATGCCTCGGCCGCCTGGAACGAGCGCATCATCACGGCACGGCCGCCAAGACACAGTTGGCTGAGCGTCATTCCCATCGGGGCCGAGTGGTGCAAGGGGCCTGCATGCAGGATCACGTCGTCCGGACCGTAGCCGAAGATCGTCGGCCAGTGCAAGAAGGCAAGGCTGCGATTTCGATGAGTGATGATCGCGCCCTTGGGACGTCCCGTTGTGCCGGAGGTGTACTGCAGGACCAGCAGGTCGGTTTCGCGAACGTCGGCCTGCGCAGGCTCGCTGGACTGGAGGGCGGCGACCTCCGAAAGCCGCGCATCTTCTTCACCGGCATGCCCAGCCGCGGCGAAGAGGCGAAGCTGCGGAACAAGTGCGGCCGCCTCTCTTGCGGCCGGCTGGAACGCGGTGTCGTACAGGAGCGCCTTCGCTTCCGCATCCCCGAGGTGATATGCGATCTCTCCTGCGCTGAAGCGGTAGTTCAGCAGCACCAGCGCGATGCCTGCCTTGGCGGCCCCACAGATCACCGCAAGGTAGAAAGCGGAGTTCTGCATGATCACGCCAAGGCGATCGCCCTTGCGCAAACCGAGCTCCATGAAGGCGCGCGCAATCCTGTTGCTTTGCGCCTCGAACTCACCGTGGGTGGTGTGCGCGCCCTCGAACGTGACGGCGACGCGCTCCGGGCGGCTCTGCGCAGCCAGGGTCAAGGCACGGCCAACCGTGAGCTCGATCATCGCGCCGCCCTCCGCACCGGCCGCACGGGTGCGTCCGCAGGCTCGCCACGCAGGCCGGCGCTAATGCGTTCAGCGGTGTGTCGCACTTCGGTCTCGAGCAGCCGCAGCTCACGCTGGGAGACCATCGTGATCGGGAAAATGGTGGTGAGGCTGGCCACGAGGACGCCGTCCGCGCCATACAGCGGCGCTGCCACGGCACCGACACCCACGGCGCTTTCCTCGCGGTTGTGCGCAATGCCGCTCTTTCGAATCGCGGCGATCTCGCGTCGCATTCCCAGACGCGACTCGATCGTGCGCGGCGTAATCCGGGGAAACTTGCCTTCCGGTGACAGCGCTTCGAAAAGCCCTTCCGGGCCGAATGCCAGGAACAGCTTGCCGGCCGCCGTGGCATGCACCGGACGGCGCCCGCCGACCTCCACAGTCACCTGCAGCCTGTGTGCGCTGGCGACGCAGCACACGGTGGAAATCTCCATGCGGTCGAGCACGCAGACATGCGACGCATGCCCGACCGCACGCACGAGCAAACGCAGAAGCGGCTCTGAGACCGTTTCGAGGGCCGAGTCCCGGCTGTACAGCTGGGCCAGTTCCAGCATCCGGCCACCGATGCGATAGCGATGCGAGACCGGGTCGAGTTGCAGCAGCCTGCGCGCACAAAGCGTAGCCGCCAGCCGCGAAGCGATGCTCTTGTGCACGGACAGCAGCACCGCGATCTCACCGACGGAGAGAGTGGGTTGTTCTTCGGAGAAGCATTCGAGCAGGTCAACTGCCCGCGTTACGGTCTTCATCGTTCGATGGCTGTTGCGCTATTTGCAACTAGGGTGCTAATAGAGAAACATTCTACCGCTCAAAGCCTCGACGACAGCAGCTCGATCGCATGAAGGTTCAACGCGTCTGTGATCGGGTTGGCCTGCAGCGATATGTAGCTTTCAAACGCGTGCACGAACGCGTCAAGTCCCGAATGACAGGATAGGCCGTTCATAGTGAATCGTCGTCCGCGCGAGCTCAATGCGCGGGTTCCTCTGGCTGCCTCACCAGGGTGGCGCCGTACCGCAGCGGCCGCTCATTGAGTGTCTCCATCAGCACCTGCAGGATGCGCTCGGTGTTCACCGACATCGAGCGCAGCTGGCGGGTGATCAGGCAGATCTCGCGCGTGATGGACGGCTCGTGCAGCTCGCGGAACTTGAATTCATTCATCGGAGTGGCTTGCGCGGCCAATGCTGGCAGCACCGAGATCTTGCCGCCCAGGCACAGCATCGCGTAAAGGGAGGTCGTACTCGACGCGTGATCGTAGCGTTGCGTCGCCTCATCCAGCCGCAGCTCCGGGTAGTTCTCCAGGAAGGCGCCGATGCCCGTGTCGTTGGTGAGGCCGACGTATTCATGGCGGCGCACCTCGGCCCAGGTGATCGGCCCGTTCTCGGCAGCGAGGGGATGGTCGGTCGGCATGATGGCGCCGAACGGGTCGCGCAGGATAGGCGTGTACACCAGCTCCGGATAGTTGCGCAGCCGGCTGGCGATGCCGAAATCCACTTCGCCGGCCAGCACCCCGTCCTCGATCTTGGCGGAGCCGGCGTCCTGCACCGACAGGGTGATGCCAGGATGGTCGCGTCGAAAGCGGGCCAATGCGGGTGAGAGGATGTGCACCACCATGGAGGGCGCGGCGGCCACGCGCACATGCCCCTTCTGGCTCTTGGAGATGGCATGCAGGTCGCCGATCGCCGCTTCGAAGTCGCGAACCACGCGCTCGGCCAGCGGCCGGAACTGGCGCGCCTCCGGGGTCAGCTCCACGCGGCGGGTGGTTCGTTCGAACAGCTTCAGGCCGACGGCCTCCTCGAACTGCTGGATCGTTGCCGTGAGCGACGATTGGGTCTGGAACAGCCTGGCCGAAGCCAGCGTGAATGACCCGGTTTCCGCCACCGCCAGGAAACAGCGCAGATGGCGCAGGGACACCCTTCTCATCACGGCAACATTGTCGTTCGGCACCGTGGGCCCCTCCTTCGGGTTTACCCCGTCTGAGGGCTGACGGCCGTTTCGAATTTCTCGAAGAAAACTCCGGAAAGTTTTTTCGCGACGGCTTCAATTAGCCGGTTGCCCACCTGCGCCAGCTTGCCGCTGATCTGGGCATTGGCGCTGTAGCTCAGGAGCGTGCCCTGCTCGGCTTGCGTCAGCCGCACCACGGCCGTCCCCTTGGCCATGCCGACACTGCCGCCCTGGCCCTGGAACACGAGCGTGCAGGCATCCGGCGCTTGCGCATCCGCAATCGTCAGCGTGCCGGCGAAGCGGGCCTTCAGCGGCCCGATGACCAGCACGGTGGTGATGCGGTAGAGCGAATCGCTCTCGCGCACCACGGATTCGCAGCCGGGCACCGACTGTTGCAGCACGTCGGTGTCGAACAGGCTCGCCCAGACGACGTCGCGCGGCGCGTTGAGCACGCGCTCTCCCTGGATGTCCATGGTGATCCCTCTTCCTGACGTTGTTCTATGAGGCCGGCGTGTTGCCGGCGCGTTCCTTCAGGGCGTCGCGGGCGAGTTCGATCGCCTTGACGATGCCCCCGTAGCCGGTGCAGCGGCAGAGGTTGCCGGCCAGCTCGGTGCGAATCTGCGCGGCGCTGCCGCAACAGCCGCGCGCGAGCATGTCGCGCGCGGTGATGACCATGCCGGGAGTGCAGAAGCCGCACTGCAGGCCGTGCGCCTTGGAGAAGCATTGGCGGATCACGCCCATGGCGGTGTCGTCCTCGAAGCCCTCGATGCTGCGCACCGCCTTGCCGCCCATGGCCACGGCCAGGGTGATGCAGGCGCGCACCGGTTCATCGTCCACCAGCACGGTGCAGGCGCCACACACGCCGTGCTCGCATCCGAGGTGCGTGCCGGTCAGGTTGAGCTGGTCACGCAGGAAATCGGCAAGCGTCATGCGGTCGCTCACGTCGGCGGCGACCTGCTCGCCATTCACTGTCAATGCAATCGAAGTCATTTCTGCAGGGCCTCCGCCAGCGATCGCGTGACGATCGTCTGGTGCAACTGATAGTCATACGTGGTCGGGTCGAGCCCGGCGGCCTCGGTCAGGTCCTTGCGCAGCGCGCCGGCGTATTGCGCCCCGCCCACCGCGCCCGCGGTCATCCCCTGGGCGAGGTAGTCGCACAAGTTGGCCAGGCGCACCGGCTTGTCCGCGGCCGCGCCCAGCACCACGTTGGCGAAGCGCAGCTCGGGATCGTGCACCACGGCGCAGATCGAGTGCGCGAACTCTCCGACCTTGTGGCAAAACTTGCGGTAGGCCCAGCGCGCCTTGGGTGACAGCTCGGGGAGCAGCACGCCGACCAGCAATTCGTCCTCGCCCAATGCGGTCTCCATCAAGCCGCGCTGGAAGTCGGCCAAGGGCAGTTCGCGCTCGCCGTCGGCGCCACGGATCACCACGACCGCATCCAGCGCGCGCAGGGCACATGGCCAGTCCGCGGCCGGGTCGGCGTGCGCCAGGCTGCCGCCCATCGTTCCGCGGTTACGCACCGAACGGTAGGCGATGCCCGCGGCCACGTGCGCGAGCAAGCCGCGCGCCGGGTCGCGTACCTTGCCATCCTCGACCATCGCGTGCGTGACGCCGCCGCCCACGAACGCGCGGCGACCCGCCTCGCGCGTCTCGCGCAGCTCGGGAAGCGCGCCGACATCGATAAGGTGCTCGGCGGCCGCAAGCCGAAGGTTCATCATCGGCATCAGCGTCTGGCCGCCGGACATGAACTTGCCGGTGCCGGCGAATTCGCGGATCAGTTCGAGCCCGTGCTGCACGCTGGCGGCGCGGTGGTATTGGAAAGAAGGTGCCTTCATGCGGGTTCCTGACTCCGCTTGGCCAGCGCCCGCTCGACGGCGGCGCGCACGCGCGGCGGCGTCATCGGTGTTTCGTTGATCTCGGCGCCCATCGAAAGCAGCGCGTCGCGAATGGCGTTGGCGATGGCTGCCGGCGGGGAGATCGCGCCGCCTTCGCCCATGCCCTTCATCCCATATTCAGTGTGCGGGGTGGGCGTGCACATGTGGCCGATCTTGATGGCCGGGACCTCCGGCGCGCCGGGCAACAGGTAATCGGCCAAGGTGGTGGCCAGCGGCTGGCCATGCTCGTCGTACGGAATCTCCTCGTACAACGCCGTGCCGATGCCCTGGGCGATGCCGCCCACGATCTGGCCGTCCACCACCAGCGGATTGACCACCGTCCCGCAGTCCTCGACCACCGCATAGTCCAGGATCTCCACATGGCCGGTGTCCGGATCGACCGCTACCACGGCGGCTTGCGTCGCATAGGTGAACAGGCCCGTATCCACCGCCGGCTCGTAGGTCGCCGTGACATCGAGCAGCGGGTCGATTCCCGGCGGCAGCATTTCCTGCCGCAGGTGGGCGATGCGGCCGATTTCCTCGAAAACCATGGTCGCGCCGCCGGGACCGTGCACTTCGCCGCTTTCGAAGCTGACCTGCTCCGGCTGGCACTTCATTTGGTGGGCGGCGATGGCCGCCATCTTGGTGCGCAGCAGCCGGCACGCCTTGGCAACGGCGCCGCCGGACATCACCATGCTGCGGGAGGCAAAAGTGCCCATGCCGAACGCGGAAACCTGGGTGTCGCCGTGGCGCACCGACACCTGCATCGGGTCGATGCCAAGTTCCTCGCAGGCGATCTGCGACAAGGTCGTTTCCAGTCCCTGCCCGTGCGAGACGATGCCCACCATCAGCATCAGCGAGCCGTCCGTCATCATCCGCGCCGTGGCGGTCTCGTAGCCCGGGATCACGGGCGAGCCGCGCGAGACCCACTCGCCACAGCCGTGCGCCGTCTGCTCGGTGAACGACGCGAACCCCACCCCGATCAGGCGTCCGTCCGCGCGGGGCTGCTTCTGCAGCGCACGCACGCCGTCGAACTCGATCAGCTTGGCCGCGCGCCGCACCGACTCCGCGTAGTCGCCGGTGTCGAACAGCAGCCGCGTCACATTGCGGTAGGGCATGGCCTCGGGCGGCACCATGTTCTCGATCCGCACGTCCTTCGGCTCGCGGCCCACCGCATGCGCCACCTCGTCGATGGTGCGCTCGATGGTGAAGCAGGCGGCGGGGCGCGCCACTCCGCGGTAGGCGCCGATCGGCGACTTGTTGGTGGCGACCGTCCAGCTGCGGGAACGGTAATTGGGGATGGTGTAGGGGCCCGGGATATTGCGCGCCGCCATGCCGGTTTCGTTGGTCGGGCCGTTCGGCCAGTGCGAGTAGGCGCCGGCGTCGACGTAGATCTCCACGTCCAGGCCGAGGATCTTGCCGCGCGCGTCGGCATAGGCCGTCACCTTGTGGTGGTGCTCGCGCGCATGGATCGCGCTGAGCAGGTGCTCGCGCTTGTCGTCGATCCAGCGAACCGGGCGCTTGAGCTTCATGGCCAGCGCGGCCACCATCACTTCTTCCGGGTACAGCACGCGCTTGGCCCCGAACCCGCCGCCCATGTCGGGCACGACAAGGCGAAGCTGCCGTTCCGGGATGCCCAGCACCTGTGACAGGCCTACGCGCGTCTGGTGCGGCGACTGGCTGCCGAGGTACAGCACCAGTTCTTCCAGGCGGTCATCCCAGGCGGCCAGGATGCCGCGGCCCTCCAGGGGCACCGCGCTCTGGCGGTTCATGCGGTACTCGCGGGTGACCGTCACCGCCGCATCGCGGCGCGCCGACTCCAGGTCGCCGTAGACGTTGTCTTTCTGGACGTAGACGTTGTCGCCCCATTCTTCCCGCATCAGGGGGGAGCCGGGCTTCGTCGCATCCAGCAGGTTCACCACCGCCGGCAGTTCCTCGACGTCCACGATGACCTGATCGGCGATGTCCTCCGCGATCCCGCGCGTGGCGCCGATGGCCATGGCAATCGGCTCGCCCGCGAAGCGCACCCGGTCGGTCGCCAGCGGCGGATGCTCGGAGTACTTGAATCCCTCGACCTTCGGCACGGCCACGATCGGCTTCACGTCGGGAAAGTCGGCCGCCGTGAACACCTTGCCGGCGTACTCCTCGGGAATCGAGATGTCCTTGATCACGCCGTGCGCATAGGCGCTGCGCACGAAGGCGACCTCCAACATGCCCGGCACGCGCATGTCGGACACGAACTGCCCCTTGCCATGCAGGTGGCGCCGGTCCTCCTTGCGCTGCAGGCTGGCGCCGACGCCCTTGCCTGCCCTTTCGGTCTTCGTCATGTGCTCGATTCGACTTTAGTTGGCCTTCAGCCCCATCTGCTTGACCAGGGCGCCATACTTTTCGACGTCCTTCTGGCGCAGCGCCTTGAACGCGGCCGGGTCGGTGTAATACGGCTCGGCACCGAGGAAGGCCATCTGGTCGCGCAATTCCTTCGACTCGACGGCGACCTTCAGGGCGGCCGACAGCTTGTCCACGATGGCCTGCGGCATCTTCGCGGGGCCTTCGATGCCCATCCAGAAGTTCATGGAGGCCGCCGGGAAGCCGGCCTCCGCCGCCGTGGGCACGTCGGGCAGTACCGAGGAGCGCTTGTCGGACATGACGAGCACCGGCCGCATCGTCTTGGCCCGCACGTAGCCGATCGTGGAAGGCAGGGAGTCGAACACCATCGAGACGCGCCCGCCGATGACGTCCGGGAAGGCCGCGGCCGCGGTGCGGTACGGCACGTGTTCCATCTTGATGCCGGTGGAGTCCATCAGGATCTGGCCTGAGAGGTGACCGGTACTGCCCGGCCCCGACGAGCCGAAACTCAGCTTGTCCTTGCCCGGCCCCTTCGCGTAGGAGATCAGCTCGCCGATGGTGGTGACCGGCAGCTCGTTGCTCACCACCAGGATGTTGGGCGTGGTGGTGAAGGTGCCGATCATTGTGAAGTCTTCGGCCGCGCGGTAAGGCAGCGCCGTGAGCATGGCGGGCGCTACGGCAACCATCGGAGGGCTCGTCAACAGCAAGGTGTAGCCGTCGGGCGCCGCCTTGGCCACTATCGCAGCGCCGAGCGTGCCGCCGGCACCGCCCTTGTTGTCCGAGATCACGTTCGCGTTCAGCGCCTTGCCGAGCGCCTGCGCGATCAGGCGGCCGATGGTGTCGGAGACGCCGCCGGTGCCATAGGGAATGACCAACTTGATCGGTTGCGAGGGATAGTTCCCCTGCGCGAGCACCGAACCCGACGCGACGAGCGTTGCAGCAGCCAGCGCTCCGAGCGCGACGCGCCGGCGTACGCCGCAAGAAAAAGAAGCAGTACCTGGTTCAACCTTGATCAACATCGTCTTTCTCCTGAAATCGGCCAATGACTGGCCTGCTGGTTCACTGGGGCCCGTTCCGCACCGCCGCAATCGCGACGAGTTCGACCAGGCAGCGGGGATCGTTGAGTTCCACCTTGCCGCAGCAGCGCTCGGCATCTCGCCGTTTACTCACGCCTGGGGCGCTTCGGAAGCGGTGGCCTGATGGCGAACCCGCGACGCCAGCTGTTCACGCGCGAGGTTGCGGTCTATCTTGCCGGCGCCGTTCAGCGGCAACTCGGCCTCGGAAATGATTTCGACGTAGCGGGGGTGCGCGTACTTGGGCCCATTCTGCAGGCAGTACTCCCTGATCTCACCAGCGGTCGCATTTTCGCCGTGCTTCAGCACCACGAAGGCGGCGGGCACATAGCCCTTGACTGCATGCGGGACGGGCGCCACGACGGCATTTGCCACCGCCGGATGGCGAAACAGCAGGTCTTCGACTTCCTTGGGGTAGATGTTCTCGCCGCCGCAAGAGAACATGTCGTCGATCCGCGTCTTGAAGTAATAGAAGCCTTGGGCATCGCGGCGAAAGATGTCGCCCGTGCGCAGCCAGCCATCCACCAGCTTGGCTCGTGTGATGTCCGGCCGCTTGTGGTAGCCGACGCAGTTGTAGGGCGACTTGAGCCACAACTCGCCTTCGTCCTGGCGGTCACTGCCGTCGCTGTCCACCAGCCGAACTTCATATTCGGGTGCCTGTACCCCCGGTGAGCCACGGGGAACCGGCCTGCCATCCAGTGGCGTGCGGAATGGGCTGCCGCCCTCCGTCAGCCCGTAACTCTCGCCCACTTTCACGCCGGGGATTGCCCGCTCGACTTCATCCATGAGCTCATGCGTCACCACCGCCGAACCGATCGTGAGCCCCTTCAGCGCTGAGAGGTCGAGCGCGTTCAAGGCCTCGCGGTGCTGCAGGAACATCGTGAAAATCGCCGCGACGCCGCGTGAATAGGTGCATCGGTACCGTGCCAGCGCGTCCAGGTAAGCGCGCGGCTCGTAGCCAGGCATCAGCACGAACGATCCGCCGGCGAACAGCACCGGCTTGACGGTGCCGCGCATGGCGTTCTTGTGGAAAAGAGGCAGGGCAATCAGGCCGCGCTCCTCGGGGGACGTAGGCCAGTAGCGCTGGTTGTATTCGACATACCAGAGCATTCCGGCATGCGTCATCATGGCGCCCTTGGGCAGACCGGTCGATCCGGAGGTGTAGGGTTGAAATGCCTGGGCATCGGCCGCGAGTGGCGGAGGCTCCAGAAGCCGCGGACTCGCGTCTCGCAGTTTCTCGTAAGACGCATCCACACAAATCCGCTCGGGAACCGAGGCGCACACCGCGAGCGCGTCCGGATGGGCCTCCGGCTCCACGAACACGGCATGGCACTCGGCGTCCTCCAGGATGAACTTGAGGGTGTCGCGTGCCAGGCGTGTGTTGATGGCCACCGGAATCGCACCCGCGCGCATGGCTCCGAAGAAGACCTCGAGGAACTCGACCCGGTTGCCCATGATCATCCCCACCCGCTGTCCGGCCTCGATCCCGCGCGACTGCAGCAAGCCGGCGATGCGGTCGGCACGCTCGTCCAGTTCGGAATAGGTGACCTGGCGCTCGACGCCGCCATAGAGGTCGATGACCGCCACCTTGTCCGGAAAGCGGGCGACGGAGGCGGCAAAGAAGTAGCCGAGGTTGGTGTTGCGATTCATTCGGTAATCCTGCATAGCTAATACAAGTGAGGCAAAAAGGCGAGGCTAATCGCGGGTCCCGGTGTAGAAGGTTCCCCGACCGCTTGCCCTGAGCTTGCCGTCCAGGCCGAGGACTTGTGCGTCGCAGACGGACAACTGCCGGCCGAACTTGATGACGGTGCCACGGGCGATCAGATCGCCCGGCATCGCGGGGCGGTGATAGTCCACCCGCATGTCCACTGTCGGCACCGGACGGCCGGTGCGGGAAACCAGCGCCCAATGCGCCGCCACGTCGACGAGCGCCGCGAGAACGCCGCCGTGTGTGTGCTGGTGGTCAGGGTTGGCGACCCACTCCTCGCGCCATTGGGCCCTGATCTCGACCGTGTCTTCGGCGAACGCGGTGGCAGTGAGCCGCAGCCATTGGTGGTAGGGCCCGCGGGCCAGCGCCTGCTGCAGTTCTGCAAGTGTCATCATGGAACGATCACGATCTTGCCGACCGCTTCACGGCTTTCGATGAGGCGCAGCCCGGCGACGGCTTCCTCCAGCGGAAGCACCTTGTCGATCAGCGGCTTGATCTCGCCCCTGGAGATCATTCCCATCAGTGCGCGCAGGTTTTCGTCGGAATAGCTATTGGATCCGATGACCTGAAGTTCGAAGCTCCAGATGTAGCGCAAGTCTTCCTTGGGATCGTAGCCCGCGGTCGCCCCACAAGTGAGGATCTTGCCGCCGCGTTTGACACATTTCAGCGAAGGCACCCAGGTTTCGCCGCCGGTGAAGTTGACCACGACATCGACGCCTCCTTCATAGCTGCGGCGTTGCGGTTTGCCAAATTTTTGGATGACCCACTTGGACCAGTCCTGCTCGCGATAGTTGACCACGTGGTCCGCCCCGATGGCTTTCAGCCGTTCCAGCTTGTCGTTGCTGGAAGCGCAGGCGATCACTTCGCAACCCAACTGCTTGGCCAGCAGGATGCTGGCGGTGCCCACACCCCCCGACGCGCCAAGCACCAGCACCTTGTCGCCGGCCTTGATCGTCCCATGCGTGACGAGCATGCGGTGCGCAGTGCCGTAGGCGACGGGCAGTGCGGCCGCGTCTTCGAACCGCACGTTGTCCGGAATGCGGACCAGCTGCTCCGCGGCGACCATGCAGTACTCCGCCATGCCGCCGTCGAGCATCTCTCCCATCAGCCCGAGTTCCCGGTTCAGCGGATTCACCAGCACGCGGTCGCCGGCCTTCCACTGAGTCACGTCCGGGCCCACATGGTCGATCTCGCCCGCCATATCGAGGCCCAGCACGATCGGAAGCGGCACCTTGATGCCCGGCATTCCCTTGATCGTGAACACATCGTGGTGGTTGAACGACGAGGCCCGCACCCGGATCACCACATGGCCGTCCTTCGCGCGTGGCGCAGGATGGTCGTTGACCACCTGCAGATTCTCGAAGCCACCGTGTTGCTTTAGAAGTAGTGCTTTCATCTTGGCTGAAATCTCATGCAAGCTTGATGCCCGCCTGTTCGACGATCGGTTTCCACATGGCGAGGTCGCGCTGGATGCGGGGGAGGTGCGGAGTCGGCTCGAGGCTGGCGACACCACCGACACCAGTGCGTCATGCCCGTGACCTCAGGTGGTGCAGGTCCGCCGCAGAAGCGCTGAGCCCCGACCAGACGATAGCCCCGGCGCATGCCGCGGCGTGCTGCAGGACATCTCGGTCGACCAGCTCTCGCGTGTCGGCCCGGGACAGCAGCAGCCGCAGCGCGCTCGCGGGTTCATCGAAGCCCGCGATCAGGCGCAGGGCGGGAATACCGTGGGCGGCAAAGTTGGCGTGGTCGCTGTTCGACATCAGCGGCAGGTGGACGCCCAGGCTGGTATCGGCTTGCGCGGCTGCGGTTTGTGCGAAGGATCCGAGGTGCGGAAAGCCGGACGTCAAGGCGGTGAGACGGTTCGATCCAGCCAGCGAGTCGAGGTTGACGTTCAATACGATGCGCTCGCGCTCGCCGGCGGACAAACCACGGAGCCATTCGCGCGAGCCGTTGAGTGCCCATTCCTCCGCGCTGAAAATGCACACGGTCAGCCCGCGCGGCAGACCCGCAACGAAGGGGGCAATGTTCCGCGCCAAGGCCAGCGCCGCGGCCACACCGGTTCCGTTGTCGATCGCGCTTTCCGCCAGGGGGTGCCCATCGATGTGGGCCGAGAGCACCACGCGTTCCTCGCTTCCACCGGGCAGGTCCAGCACGATCACGTCGGTTCGTGCGCCAGGCAGGTCCTCCCCGTCGATCTCAATGCGTACACGCGCATCCACGCCGCGCAGCACCTGGGCCGCTTCGGCAGAAATGCTCATTGCCGGAATGCCGGGTCCGCCGCCGCGTCCCGATGAGCCGGATACCGGGCCGACTCCGGGCTCGGGCTGCGCCACCAGGAACGCCGCCGCTCCAGCCGCCTGCGCCGCGGCCAGCTTGACCCGCCGGTGCACGGTCGACGTCGCGAACGGATACTCGTGCGCCACCATGACCGCGCGACCGCGCACGCGATCGCCAGCCGCCTGGACCTCGTCCGGCGTGCCGCGACCAAGGTCCAGCACCTCCAGTTCCAGGCCGGCAGTCCGGGCGGAGCCGAGCAAGGGAATCGCGTCGAGCCGCTGGCCGGTCGCAAGGTGCGTGAGACTGGCGCTGTGACAAACCCAACCGGCGTAGGGCGTCGAGTCGCGGCGAACCGTCGCTCCCTGCCCGGCCACTGAAAGACGGCCTGCGCACCAGTCCTGCGCGCGAGCTTCACTGGCACTGCCGGCGAGCCGGCCGCCGCAGTCGCACAGCTCCTGGAAATCGCGCCAGAGTTCGTCGTCTGCCCGCAGACGGCGCAAGAAATCAGGCCGTCCGACGGTAGCTTCCGCGACGCGCGTGGGGATAAACAGTGGATCGCTTGCCATTAGCCGACGTGCTCGCGCAGAAATGCGACGGTGCGCTCTTTGGCAAGCGCTGCCGACGGTGCGTGGTACAGCGTGCGCTGCTCGCAATTGAACCCGTGTCCTGTGTCGTACAAGTGGGACTGCACTTCTGGCGCCAGCGCCTCGATCCGCCGGATGTCCGCCACCTGGATCAAATGGTCATTGGCCCCCCAGTGGAGCAGCATCGGGATCCGGGGCCTGTCTTCCAGCACCGTCACGATCGCATTCCCGTAATACGAGACAGCGCAGGCATAGCCGGTCCCGCGCGACGCGGCGACCCAGGCGGCCGTACCGCCCCAGCAGAATCCGACCAAGCCCACCTTGCCGGCACTGGACACGTGTCGCGCGGCGGCCGTCACATCGAGCACGGCGTCGTCCCAGCGCAGCTTCTGCATGAGGGCTTGGCCCGCCTTGACGTCTTGGTCGCTGTAGCCGAGATCGAGACCGGGCTGGGCACGATCGAACATCGCGGGCGCGATCGCCAGGTACCCGAGCGCCGCATATTGGTCGGCCACGCTGCGGATGTGGCTGTTGACACCGAAGATCTCCGGCAGGATGACCACTCCCCCGCGCGCCGACCCTGCCGGTTGCGCCACGTAGCCCCCCAAACGGAAACCATCAGCGGCAGTCAGGACAACGTTCAGGCCCATGCGATTTCACGCTCGCTGACGCGATCGTTCGATGCATCGCGATGAAAAGGCGTGCGTGCGGCTTGGATTGGATGCATCGATGTGCCTGGATTGAGAGCTGCGGATGAGCCAATCTACGAACATCGGGCCGGCCCGGCAAGCGAAATGTGCGCGACCGTCATTCCAAGTTGGAATGCTCGCCGCTCAGGTAGCGCTGGAGGTTGCGCGCGGTAGCTTGCGACTGCATCGTCATCCAGTCCAGCAAGCGATCACGCGCCGAGTTGCTCCGGGCGCCCGACGGCACGACGGCGTGATAGGCGTAGCGGGAAGGGCGGCACTCACCCAAGGGACGCACGAGGCGGCCGCTGCGCAGATCATCGAGCACCATGAATATGGGGCAAATCGCGAGCCCGCAACCGGCCAGGACCGCAGGGATCAGCACGGAAAAGCCTTCGAACAACAGTTCGGGTCCCTGCGAGGCACCCAAGCTGGGGACTGCGCCGGCAGTCCACTCGCGCCAATCGTAGCCCCGCTGCGCGCGCTGCAGTTGCGGCAGGCCAGCGAGGTCGGCCGCCGATCGAATCCGGCGGCCCTTGAGCAACTCGGGGCTCGCGACCAGTGCCATCTCGCGACCGAGCAGGTAGGTCGCGCGCGCATTTGGCCAGCGGCCGGCCCCAAGGCGGATTTCCAGGTCAAATCGTTCCGTCACGGGCGAGATGTCCGGCAGCCGCGGCCGCATGCGCAGGCTCGTGCCCGGGTAGGCCGCCAGGAAGTCAGGCAAGCGGCTGACCAGCCAATGCGCGGCGAACGCCGGCGAGGCCGAAAGTTCGAGGACCCAGCCGGAGTCCTTGTCACCGGCGAGTTCCCGGGCGAGTGCCTCGCCCTCGGTCAACGCGGCCAGGGCCTCTGCTGCATGTGACAGGTACGCGGTCCCCGCCGCTGTCAGCGTCAAGGCGCCACGGCTTCGCCGGAACAATGGAAATCCCAGGTGCTGCTCGAGCATCTGCACCTGCTTGCTGACGGCGCTTTGCGTCAAATGCAGCGTCTCGGCCGCGCGGGTAAAACTCAGGGAGCGGGAAACCTCGAGGAACGAGCGTAAGGATGCGATGGAAGCGGTCATGGCCCGGGGGATGAGTATCGAACCGCGATCATCGCGCCAGGCCCGCGGCTGTCGACCCCAGTGGCATCGGTTCAGCGGCTGACCTGCCCCCTATCAGCGTACCAACTGCGATGAGGAAGTCCTGGGTTGGAAGGTTAATCGATCTGCGGGGTGGTCCAGCAGCAGCACGCTGGCGCCGTCCTCGCGCGCCATCAGCGCGGCGCACGGGGCGGCGTTGCCGCCGCCGATCACCAGCACGTCGATCAGGCGGTTCGCTCAGGTGGGGGGCTGGTGAGGTAGGTGCCGCGCCCGCTCGCGATCAGCGCGCCGGCGTCGTCGAAGATCTGCGCCTCG